>CAYGDZ010000001.1:0-33119 GCA_964348805.1 uncultured Candidatus Saccharibacteria bacterium
CTATTATACATTGGGACAGATTTGGTATACAATATTATCCAAACAGCTAACGCTTTAAAAAGGAGTGGGAACTTGGCGAAAACAAAAGTAGCAATTAACGGCTTTGGCAGGATTGGCCGCAATGCATTCAAGATTGCATTTGAGCGCAGTGATATCGAGATCGTAGCAATCAATGACCTAACTGATAATAAAACTCTAGCGCATTTGCTAAAACACGACAGTTCGTATGGTACATACGAACACGAGGTTGGTTTTGATGACGATGGCATAACTGTTGATGGCCAGAAAATCAAAATACTAGCCGAGAAAGAGCCAGCTAGTTTGCCGTGGGGCGACCTAGGGGTTGATATTGTCATAGAAAGCACCGGCTTTTTTGTGAAACCTGAACTAGCCCAATCTCATATAGAGGGTGGTGGAGCCAAAAAGGTTGTTATCTCGGCTCCTGCAAAGGGTGATGGCGCAGATACAATCGTACTGGGTGTCAACGAAGACAAAATAGCGACTGCCACTGATGTAGTATCAAATGCCAGTTGTACGACAAACTGTATTACGCCTGTCATGGCAGTGCTCGAGAGTAACTTTGGTATCGAAAAAGCCATGATGACAACTGTCCACAGCTACACAGCTAGCCAAAAGCTACAAGATGCACCAGCTAAAGATCTGCGTGAAGCACGTGCAGCAGCTCAAAACATCGTTCCTACAACGACTGGGGCATCAATTGCAGCAGCAAAAGCTTTGCCAGCTCTCGAGGGAGTCTTTGGTGGGCTGAGTGTCCGTGTGCCTACTCCCGTTGTTAGTATGAGTGACTTTGTTGTGCTGATAAAACGCGATACAACTGTTGATGAAATCAAACAAGTCTTTAAAAAAGCGGCCAAAGAGCCATTTTACCAAGGTATCTTGGCGGTGACAGAAGAAGACCTCGTCTCATCTGACTTCAAAGGCAATTCGCACAGTGCAATAGTCGATCTGAACCTGACGAATGTCGTCGGTGGCAACTTGATCAAAGTCGTGGCGTGGTATGACAACGAATGGGGTTATAGCAACAGGTTAGTCGAGCTAACTGCTGATATCGGTCGAACGTTGCAGACCTAGGCTAAATTGCTTATACTTAGAGGTATATTATGAAGATATTTTTGGGCAGTGATCACAATGGCTTTCATCTGAAGGAAGATGTCTTTGCTTATTTAGTCAAACACGGTCATGACGTAGAAGACGTAGGTGATGAAGTCTTGGACAAAGAAGATGATTTTCCGGAGTTTGCCGCAAAAGCCGCAATCAAAGTTTTGGGCAGTGAAGTTGAAGATACAAGGGCAATTCTATTATGCGGTGGAGCCCAAGGCATGGGTATGGCTGCTAATCGTTTTGACGGCATACGGGCCAGTGTCGTTTGGGACGCACACGAAGCAAAAATAACTAGAAATGATAATGACAGCAATGTTCTGTGTCTACCAGCCAGAACACTGGAGGATGATGACGATGAATGGAAAAATATTATAGATACATGGCTCAATACTCCATTTGCCAATGCCGAGCGATACCGACGACGAAATAAACAATTGGATAATTTACGATGAGCATAGTAGTTCCAGCTATAACCGAGCAAAATGTTCAGGATATGAATGCTGAGTGGTTGAGAATGCAGCCATTTGCCAGTCGAATACATCTGGATCTGATGGACGGCCAATTCGCACCTGGTCAACCGATTCCAATCGGTGAATTATCGTGGTCCGAAGGTTGGCAAGTCGATATGCATTTGATGTATCAGCAGCCGCTCGAGCAACTTCCTGCCATTGTCGCAATGAACCCAAAACCTAGTTTGGTGGTTTTTCATGCCGAGGCAGAAGGTGATTTGCTGGAATTCACTAAGGGCCTGCATGATGCAGGTATAAAAGCTGGGGTGGCACTGATGCGATCTACTGTACCTAGCGACAAGGCTGATCTGATCGCTGCTGTCGATCACGTGCTGATATTTAGCGGTGACCTAGGCAAACATGGTGGCAAAGCCAATATGTTGCAACTAGAGAAAGTCCAGCTAATCCACAAGATCAACGACGAAGTCGAGATTGGCTGGGATGGAGGGGCTAATGTTGATAATGCTTATACACTGGCGCTGGGCGGTATAGATGTTATCAATGTCGGCCATGCGTTGGCTGATGTCGAAGATCCAGAAGGTGTCTATCGCAAATTTGATTTTGAAGTCCATCGAAAAGATGTTCTGAAAAAGAAAGAGGAAAAAGAGTAATCAGCATGGGTGGGAAATTAACAACTGCTCAGCTAGAGCAAAAAGCCGAAACAATCCGCGAGGATATCATCACTATGCTAGAAGCTGCAGGATCAGGCCACAGCGCCGGTCCGCTCGGTCTAGCTGATATTTTTGCCGCACTGTATTTTGATATTCTCAATATTGACCCATCGAATCCATCGTGGGAGGGTCGCGACCGATTACTGCTATCAAACGGGCACTGTGTTCCTGTTCAATATGCCGCTATGGCCGAGGCTGGTTTTTTTGAAAAAGATGAGTTGAAGACTCTACGCAAGCTAGGTTCACGCCTGCAAGGCCACCCCGAGCGTGAGAAATTGCCCGGTCTCGAGACGACTTCTGGTCCATTAGGCTCTGGCCTGTCACAGGCGGCAGGTATGGCATATGTTATCGAGAAGATAGACAATCTGAAAGACCAGTGGGTATATGTTGTCATGGGTGACGGCGAGTTGAACGAAGGCAATATTTGGGAAGCCGCAATGTTCGCTGGCAAAAACAAGCTTTCGCGTCTGATTGGTATAATCGACCGGAATAACATTCAAATTGATGGTCCTACAGAATCTGTTATGCCGCTCGAAGACCTGAAGGGTAAATGGGAGTCATTTGGCTGGCACGTCCAAGAAATTGACGGAAATAATATCGAAAGTGTCATTGACGCAGTTGCCTTGGCAAGGTCAGTCACTAATCGTCCTAGTGTTATCATAGCGCATACTGTTCCAGGCAAAGGTGTTGATTTCATGGAATACGACTATACATGGCACGGTAAACCGCCGAATCACGAGCAAGCCAAAGAAGCTCTAACAAAACTACGAACACTCAATGGCAAGATCACAGGAGAGCACGAATGAGCAATTTTCCATTGAATCCCAAACTGCACGATGAAGATGTCGAGCAAGAACCAATTCGTGCTGGATTTGGTCGTGGTCTCAAAATTGCTGGCGAGCAAAATGAACAGATTGTGGCCCTGTGTGCAGACCTAACCGACTCGACCCAAATGAATCATTTTCGTGATGCATTTCCTGAACGATTTATCGAAATTGGTGTAGCCGAGCAAAACCTTGTGACAGTCGCCAGTGGAATGGCAGCCATGGGTAAGATACCATTTACGTCTAGTTATGCTGCATTTAGTCCTGGGCGCAACTGGGAACAAATACGAACTACAATATGCCTAAATAATCAGCCAGTCAAAGTTATTGGCTCGCATGCAGGAGTCAGCGTTGGCCCGGACGGCGCAACTCACCAAATGTTAGAAGATATTGCCTTGATGCGAGTATTGCCCAATATGGTTGTCATAGCGCCTGGTGATTCTGTCGAAGCCGAGAAAGCTACATTGGCTCTCGCCGGTGACGGCCGACCAGCCTACCTGCGATTAGCCCGAGAAAAAACACCAATCTTTAGCACCAATGAATCGCCGTTCGAGATTGGCAAAGCTTATGTGCTGCGCGAGGGACGAGATATTACGCTACTGGGCACAGGAACTATGACCTACCAATTATTAGTTGCAGCCGATCTATTATCTCAGGAAGGTATCGAGGCTGAAGTTGTACATGTACCGACAATCAAACCTCTTGATGGCGACACTATCTTGGCATCACTGCGAAAGACTGGCAGGGCATTGACTGCCGAAGAAGGTCAGAGGAGCGGTGGGTTTGGCGGAGCAGTATCTGAACTGCTGAGCTCTAAACTACCAATGCCCCTAAAACGCATAGGTATGAGGGATCGATTTGGCGAGAGTGGCGATCCGGCCGAGTTGCTGCAAAAGTTTGAACTAACCAGCGACAGCATTGTCTACAAAGCCCGAACATTTGTACACAGCATACCGCAATATAAACAAGGATTTTAGGAGGAAGTATGTCAATGACAATCAAAGAAATTCGTGATCGTACTACCAGAGCTAGGCACTTGATGCAGCGTTCGCGTCAGCAAAAATTTGCGGTCGGAGCATTTAATATTGATAACCAAGAGACCTTGATAGCAGTTAGCAAGGCTGCGCAAAAGCTCAACTCGCCAGTATTGGTAGAAGTCAGTGATGGTGAAGTCAAGGCCTTGGGTTTGGATAATATCCGTGATATGGTTGACAACTACCGCGAAGAATACGGTGTTGAGATGTACATCAATCTAGACCATGCACCAACTGTCGAAGCTTGCAAGCGCGCGATTGACGCAGGCTTTGAATTCATACACATCGATGTATCACAGGCTAATCACGACGCCACGACCGATGAAATTATAGCTTCAACAAAAGAAGTTGTTGAATATGCCAAATTCACTGGCGCACTAGTCGAGAGCGAGCCACACTACTTTGGTGGTAGTTCGAATGTACATGAGGAAGAAATCGACTATGATGAAATCAAAAAAACATTTTCGACACCCGAGGGCACGAAATCATTTGTTGATGCGACTAGTATAGATACATTTGCCGCAGCCATTGGCAACCTGCATGGTAAATATCCCGTACCAAAAGTTTTAGATTTAGACCTGTTACAGCGTATCCGCGACAGTATCGACTGTCAGATATCCTTGCACGGTGGATCTGGTACCCCGCTCAATTTCTTTGAACGTGCCGCACAAATCGGTGTTAGCAAAATCAATATTAACAGCGATATGCGTGTAGCCTTCCGTGAAACGTTAGAAAAGGTCCTAGCTGACAATCCAAAAGAATATGCAATCGTCAAACTAATGCCAGAGGTGTACGAGGCTGTTCAGGTAGTCGTAGAGGAAAAGATCAAAGCCTTTGGCAGCGAGGGAAAAGCAGTTGTCTAAACAGCCGACAATTCTAACTATTGGCAAGGCAACCCAGGATGTCTTTTTGAAAAGTACTAAAAACTTTGTGCCACAAGAGCACAAAGGCGTTCGATATGAACAACTACCACTAGGCAAGAAATTAGATCTCGACGAGGTAATCTTTGCAACAGGTGGTAATGTCACCAATGCGGCAGTGACTTTTGCTAGGCAGGGTTTAAATAGCAAGTACATATGGGCACTAGGTACGGATGTATCATCAGAAGCAATTTTGAAAGATTTGGACAGAGAAAATGTAGATACGACTGGCGTTGTGCAGGATGAGCAGTATCGTGCTAGCTACTCGACAATATTGCTAGCAAACGATGGCGAGCGAACTATTCTAAACTACAAAGGTACCAAGTTGGCTAGTGACGGACACCCTCTGGATTTATCTGCCATAGAACAGTCTGACTGGGTGTATCTGTCGGCCTTGGGTGATATGAAGTTGCTAGAAAAAATTATTTCGCTCGCAGCCAGGCATGATACAAAAGTGATGCTGAATCCGGCCGGGGCTGAATTAAAGGAAAGCCACAAGCTAAATAGTTTGCTTGATGACGTGGCTGTTTTGGCTGTTAACAAAGAGGAGGCTCAGCAGATAGTAAACGGCCAAACCCTAGACGAGCTATTGCGGCATGCGACCAACCTATGTCCCGTGGTCATCATCTCGGACGGTCCAAATGGTGTTGTCGCAACCGACAGCAAAACAATCATTAGGGCCGGTATGTACGAAGACGTTCCAGTTGTCGACCGTACCGGAGCCGGTGATGCATTTGGTTCAGGATTCTTGAGCCAATGGTCGCAGGGTAAAACACTGCAAGAGTCCATAATCTTTGCCAGTGCCAATTCGACCTCTGTTGTAACAAAAATTGGCGCAAAAGCCGGGATACTGCACAAAGGAACCAAATTACATCACATGCCAATCGACGAAAAGCCGTTTTGATCTGGTATAATCATTAGCATAATATATGGTGGGAAAACAATAAAAAATGTCAAAATTTCTACGTGATTTATTAGATGCCGAAGAACCACTTTTTGGCTTGAGTCTACGTGACCTAGAAAAGTCTAGTGGCAGGCAAGGCGTCGATGCCAGGCTGATTGCTGATATTACCCAGGAAACTCACAAAGCTATTCGCGAGCTAGGCCTGGATCACAAAAACACCACTGGCAAAGAGTTTTATCAGGCGTTAATGGCCCGAATCGCCAGTGATAACGAAAGGGTGACGAAAATAGTTGGCGGAACTGACAGCGATGATGTGCGCCAAATGGTTCCATTGCTGGTGGCCGCAGCTAACAAGGTGAAATTTAATCGTAAAGTCTTTGTACTAAAACACGACAAAGCCAAAGACCTGTTACGGCAAATGCCACCCAAAAAGCTGATGCAGCGGCTAGGCTATAGTGATATCGAAGATTTGTTCAATGGCGAGAATTTTTCTGAAACTTACACAGCCCTGCGATTTTCCGAAGGCCCAGAGTGGCTAAACGAATATAACGAGTTGTTCAAGACTGTTACGGCTGATGATTACGAAGAACGTGATATCGAAATCGTTGTTATGGATCATGACAAGTATGTTGATCTTGCCGAACATTTTGTGCAAAAAAAGCTGCATAATGTCACACACACTAAAGAACTAGGTGTGATCGTAGTAGTTCCAATGTATGCGACTCGCGTAAAAGGCTTAACGCTAAAAACTCTACCCCTTTTGTTTCACTATCTAAACGAAGTAAAACTATATTCGACTTTCTTTAAACTAAAATCCAAAACAGCCAAGCGATTCGGCGAAACTGTTATGGAAACGTTGATTGCCGACCCAGCCAAGGCGGCGTCGATATCTGGCAGACATGTACACTGGCGAGTCATACAGCGTTATTTTGGCAAGTTAAAGGATGAGAGTCACCTAGAAGCGTTTGAACCACATGTCCAGCCCGAGGATCTGCACTGGCGACGTGCCGAAGAATTGTTGTACCAGATAGATCCTGAAATGAAATTTTACAAAGATCGCGATTGGGTCGGTATGATATATGATGGCAGTCCTGTGACACTCAACTTTGTCGACATTGCCCTCAGTTATTCAAACGGCATTAGCTACGAAGATCGCTATGTCTATCACTTTCGCGAGAGCTTGTGGAACGAGATATTTGCCCGCTATATGGGAATGCCGAATTTAAAAGAGCAAGTACTAAATCAGCTAGACAACGACATGATAGAACCAGAAAAGCTAGGTACCGGTAAAAAAAAACGAGCTAAGGCCGCAGGGCTAAAAAAAGCGCCATATGACGCAAAAGCACTGATCGAACAGAACAAGCTAAAGCATTTGTTAGTTCGTGAAAAGTTAGTCGATGCCGCAGCTGGCAAATTGATAGGTGTCGTCGATGAGTTTGAACAAGCTTTTGAAGTTCTAGGAAAGTATCCCAGAACTGTCAGTGTTTTCGGCTCGGCACGTCTACCTCAAAGTGATCCTGCCTGCAAAGCCGCCTATGAGTTAACGAAAAAAATCGCTCAGGAGGATTACGCAATAGTCACTGGTGGCGGACACGGTATTATGGAAGCCGCAAACCATGCTGCCTATGATGTTGGTACCGGTTCTGTTGGCCTAAATATTGAACTACCGACCGAACAGAGCCTGAACAAATATACTACCGATCATTACACCTTCGAACATTTCTTTAGCCGCAAAGTAGCCCTGACTTTTGACGCCAGTGGCTATGTATTTTGTGCCGGTGGTTTTGGCACAATGGACGAATTATTCGAGATCACTACCTTGGCCCAAACTGGCATCATCCCTCGTGCGCCAATAATCTTGTATGGCAGTGATTTTTGGAATCCACTAGCTGACTATATAGAACAAACATTGAGCAAAAAGTTTGGAACTATTGGTCCGGACGATCCGCAGCTACATATCATCACCGATGACCCACTAGAAATAATCGCCTATATCGAATCTTACGAGAACGGCCGACCCACGTTCCAGAACTACTCTAGCGTGCATCAGCTATAATAGTAGGATGACAAAGTTCAAGCTAGTGACAAAATATCAGCCAACTGGGGATCAGCCTGCAGCCATTACTCAGTTAGTGAAAGGATTGGAAGCTGGTGAGCGTGAACAGACGCTACTGGGCGTAACGGGTAGTGGCAAGACCTTTACCATGGCAAACATTATTGCAAACCGTCAGACGCCGACATTGGTTTTGGCTCATAACAAAACCTTGGCTGCACAGTTATATAGCGAGTTCAAATCATTCTTTCCTGAAAACGAAGTTCATTATTTTGTCAGCTACTTTGACTATTATCAACCCGAAGCCTACATAGCTAGTCGCGATGTGTATATCGAAAAAGACAGCAAGATTAACGAAGAAATCGACAAGCTGCGGCATGCAGCTACTGCAGCCCTGCTAACTGGTCGCGACGTGATCATCGTTGCCAGTGTCAGCTGTATCTACGGCATTGGTTCACCAGAAGCCTATAGCCAAATGTCCGTCACTGTTAAAAAAGGCGAAAGACGTTCGTTAGATAAATTCGTACGACATCTAACAGATATCCAATATCAACGAAATGATATTGATTTTTCTCGTGGTACGTTCCGTCAGCGTGGTGATATCATCGACGTGTTTCCTGCAGGTGGAGACAATGCCTATCGTATAGAGTTTTTTGGAGATGAGGTTGAAAGCATCAGCGAGATCAACCCGCTGACTGGTGAAATTATGCGCAGACCCAGCGAAGTACACATTTTCCCGAGCTCGCACTATGTAACACCAAAAGAAAAACTAGAACATGCTCTAGTCGGTATCAAAAAAGAGTTCGAACAGCAGGTGCAACACTTTGAAAAGGCTGGTAAGTTCCTAGAAGCCCAGCGTCTGACGCAGCGTACAAAATACGATATCGAAATGTTAGAGGAAACTGGGTTTGTAAAAGGCATCGAAAACTACTCACGTTATCTGACTGATCGCGAGCCAGGTGCCCAGCCAGCAACCTTGATAGATTATTTCCCTGACGATTGGCTACTGATGGTAGACGAATCGCACATGAGTTTGCCGCAGGTTCGTGGAATGTATAACGGTGATCGAGCTCGCAAGGAGACATTGGTCGAGCATGGATTCCGTATGCCTAGTGCGCTAGATAACCGACCACTACGCTTTGATGAATTTAATGATCATATCAACCAGGTAATCTACGTATCAGCAACCCCGGCAGACTATGAATTGGAACATTCACCACCACCCGCACAGCAAGTTATCCGTCCAACAGGACTACTGGATCCTGTGATAGACATTCGACCATCTGAGGGTCAAGTTGACGATTTGATCGCAGAGATACGCGAGCGTACTGCTAATCATCAACGTGTATTAGTGACTACACTAACAAAGCGCATGGCCGAAGATCTAACGACTCACCTGGAGGAGTTGGGTATCAAGGTAGCGTATATTCACAGCGATATCGACACATTAGAGCGAGGCGATATACTAAAATCTCTGCGACTTGGTGAGTTTGACGTGTTGGTTGGTATTAACCTGTTGCGTGAGGGTTTGGACTTGCCAGAAGTCAGCCTAGTGGCAATTATAGATGCCGACAAAGAAGGTTTCCTGCGTAGTGCCAGCGCCTTGATACAAACAATTGGTCGTGCAGCGCGTCACCTAGATGGCAAAGTCATCATGTACGCTGACCACGAAACCGATTCTATGAAAAAGGCGATCGGTGAAACTAACCGCCGCCGCAAAATCCAAGAAGATTACAATACGCAGCACAACATCACACCCGAGAGTATTGCCAAAGAAATTAGCGAAGGCTTGCGTGCTATCATACCTGAAAAAGATAAAGGTCCGACCCTAAATCTCAAGAAAATTCCTGTTGATGAATATCCACATCTATTAAAAGAATTGACTGGCCAAATGGAGTTAGCCAGCGCCAATCTAGAGTTTGAAAAAGCTGCAGAGTTGCGTGATTCGATAGCTGAAATAAAAAAGAAGATGTAAGGAAAAGCCCTGGCAGTCTCGTTTTGTGTAGACTGCCAGGGCTAGTTAGATTTTGAGGTCGTATGCTATGCCAACTATTGCTCCAGCGAAACCCCAGAGTATAAAGATGGCGACTGTTCCGCATGAAATCCGAAACAAAACATCCTCACCTTTTGTTGAGAGCTTATTTCCGAGCGACATCTCTATGACCGTTGTCGCTACGAAAATTAATGCAACAAATGGCATCAAGTAGCTCAAAAAACTGTTCACACTGTTCATCCTCAAGCCGCCTTTTGATAGATTTCAAAAAGATACGAAGACTTTGTTTATAGTAAAAATAAAATTAAACTTTGTCAAGTAGTTACACCTCGGTAATCTTTGGTATAATAGTCATCAATGGCGAGAATCTCAAAAGACGATGTGGTGCACTTGTCACATCTATCAAACCTCAGTTTAACCGACGACGAAGTCGAGTCTATGCAGACTGATCTAGAAAATATCTTGCAATATGTCGGTCAATTGTCTGATATCGATACGACTGGAGTGAAGCCAACATATCAAGTCAATGAACTAGAAAATATTGATCGACCTGACGAAGTTATAGATTATGGTGTTACTCGCAAGCAATTATTGGCGACTGCGCCAGAGCAAATGGACAATCAGATAAAGGTGCCAAAGGTTATCTAATGGCAAGTATTCAAAATATAGTCGATGCAGTTACTGGTGGCAGCTCTACAGCTACTGCCCAGGTGCAAGACGCGATAGCTCGGGCAAATGACAAATCAGATTTCAATGCGGTTTTGAGCCTAACAAGCGATCGTGCTTTGGAGCGAGCAGCCGAGATCGATGAAAAAATCAAAAACGGTGAAAATGCTGGGCGATTAGCTGGAGTTCCATTCATAGCCAAAGACAACTTTTTGACATTTGGATCACCAACCACCGCAGCCAGCAAGATTTTAGAAAACTTTGAAACTCCTATACAGGCGACAGCAATTGAAAAACTAGAAGCCGAGGGTGCGATATGTATAGGCAAAGCAAACCTAGACGCATTTGCCCATGGTGGTAGTACCGAAAACTCGGCCTATGGTCCAACTAAAAATGCTGTTGATCAAACGCGTGTAGCTGGCGGTTCATCTGGTGGCTCTGCAGTGGCGGTTGCGCTGGACATTGTTCCATTTACACTAGGTACCGACACGGGCGGCTCTATCCGTCAACCAGCAAGCTTTAACGGCGTTGTTGGCGTCAAGCCAACCTATGGCACAGTCAGCCGTTTCGGTGTGGTAGCTATGGCCAGCAGTACCGACGTCATTGGCCCAATAACCAAAAATGTTGCAGACGCCGAGCTAGTACTAGACGTTTTAGCTGGTCGTGACGATCGTGACGGTACGACTTTGCCAGATTTCTTTGAACCATCATCAGAAACACCTAAAAATATGCGTATCGGTATAATCTCAGGAACTATGGATGAAGGCGTAGACCCCGAAGTAAAAAAAGTTGTCACGAATTATGTTGATGAGCTAAAAGCAAAAGGTCACCAAGTAAAGGAAGTTGAGATAAAGCACCTACCCGACAGTCTGGGTATGTACTATATTATTGTTCCTGCAGAAATTAGCTCTAATCTAGCGCGTTATGACGGCGTTCGCTACGGTACACGCGCCAGCAGTCAGGATCTAGAAGAGATGTACGGCAAAAGCCGTGACCAAGGATTTATGACTGAGAACAAGCGACGAATTTTGATAGGTAGCTATGTACTGTCCAGTGGATATTATGACGCCTATTACAACCAAGCCGCCAAAGCTCGTACATTATTGATACAAGATTTTGACAAAGTATTTGAGAACGAGTGTGATGTTTTGATTTGCCCAGTAGCGCCAACACCTGCATTCAAATTGGGCGAGAACACTGATGATCCGTTGAAAATGTACAAGGCTGATGTCATGACAGTACCAGCTAGCCTGGCGGGTATACCTGCCATCAGCGTGCCAGCAGGCGTATCCAGCAATGGTTTGCCTATCGGTGTTCAGCTAATTGGACAGAGACAATCAGACGCTCCCCTGTTGGCACTGGCGCGATCTATGGAGGCTAGCCATGAATAGTCTAGTAACAATTATGGTTGTTGGTATCATTATCATCGGTATTATAATGTTGATGGTTATTGCGACAACCCGCAAAAGAGTTCCAGGTTTAGATCAGGAAGAGTTTCGCAGCAAGTGGCTAAAGATCGAGGCCAGCATAATCGATGACGAAGCATCATGCCACCTCGCTATCCTCAACGCAGACAAATTATTGGACACTGCGTTAAAAGCTCGCGGTTTTGCCGGCGAGACTATGGGTGAGCGTATGAAGAGCGCTCGTTCTACATTCAGTAATAATAACGCTGTATGGGCTGCCCACAAACTACGCAATCAAATCGCTCATGAATCCGATGTAAACATAAAACCAAAAACCGCTAGGTATGCATTAAAGGCGTTCAAAAAAGCGTTGAAAGATGTTGGGGCGCTATGAGCAAGCTAATCCCAACGATTGGTATCGAGTGTCATGTACAGCTAGCTACTAAAACTAAGCTATTTAGTGGTGCGAATAACGATGCACGTGACGAGTCGCCAAATAGTGTTGTTTCACCAATTGATTACGGCCTGCCAGGTATGTTGCCAGTGCTCAATCACGGTGCCGTAGAACTAGCTATCAAAGCTGGTTTGGCGCTGGGCAGCGAAATAGCACTGACCAGTCGTTTTGATCGCAAACATTATTTTTATCCAGATTTGCCGAATGGATATCAGATTACTCAGTTGTATGAACCGATTATCCTGGAAGGCTTAGTTAAAGTCCCACTTGATGGCGAGACTTTTGACGTGCGCATACATCATGCGCATCTAGAAGCTGACGCCGGTAAATTAACACATTATGACGACTACAGTCTGGTTGATTTAAATCGTGTCGGTACACCGCTAATCGAAATTGTGTCCGAGCCTGATATTCACAGCGCACAGCAAGCACGGGCTTACGCACAAGAATTATATTTGCTAATGACTTATGTCGGCGCAACGCACGGTGATTTGTATCACGGTAATATGCGTTTTGATGTGAACATTTCTGTTGCGCCCGAAGATGCCAGCGAATTAGGTAAACGCGCCGAAGTCAAAAACCTCAACTCGTTCCGTGCGGTCGAGAAAGTTGTCGAGTATGAATTCAAACGCCAGAGCGAACTGCTAGAAAAGGGCGAGAAAATAGAACAAGAAACTCGTGGTTGGGATGATGACAAGCAAAAGACCTTTAGTCAGCGTTCAAAAGAAAATGCTCCAGATTATCGGTATATGCCTGATCCTGATTTGCCCCCAATTGTTATAAAGCCTGAGCAAATAGAGGCAGTAAAATCAGGTTTGCCAGTCTTGCCAAATGTTTATCGTGAATCTTGGTCAACGCTTGGACTAGATTCATCTGTCGTCACAACTTTGTTATCTGATAGAAACGTAGCTGAACTATTGCTAGCTATACAAAAAACTGCAAATGAATTGGCCGCAAAGCGAATTGCCAACTGGTTTGCCAGTGCTGTTGATATTGATAGCGACCAAGCGAAATTGAGCTTGGATCAAGGTAAGTTGATTGAGTTATCTAGTATGGTTGAAAAGAACGAACTTAGCTCGACCGCAGCCAAAGAGATATTTAATATCTTGATTGCAGGTACTGAACAATCACCTAGCGAGATTGCAACTGAAAAGAATTTACTGCAGGTTTCTGACGAAGGTGAAATCATCAAGATAGTCGAACAAGTCCTAGCAGACCCATCTGCGCAAAAGGCCGTAGAAGATATAAAATCAGGCAACGACAAAGCGATCGGATTCCTGGTTGGACAGGTGATGAAACTCTCTGCTGGCAAGGCAAACCCAGCCCTGGCCCAAAAACTAATTCGCGAACGTTTGTAACCCCAATAAATACACTGCGCAGATTAGACTGTGGTGGTATAATAGTTATAGAACAATACTTAGTAGTGCATCATAGGAGCGATAAATGACAGATCCAGCATACATATTAGTCATAATCTTGAGCGTATTTTTAGCAGTCTCTCTGCTTTTATCAATCATTTTGCTATCAATATTGATAACATTTGCTCGTAGGGTCAATGCCGTTGCGGAATCTCTGCAACATACAGCGGAAAACGTAGAAAACGTAGTCAGCGGGGTTAGCAAAGTTACATCACCAATGATTATTGCAAAACTGATAATGAAGCAGTTTAACCAAGCTAGTAAAGGAAAGGGTAAAGAATAATGAGTAAAAAATTCATAAAAGGAGCTTTTATCGGAGCAATTGCCGGTGCAATAGCTGGTATATTAGCTGCGCCAAAAAGTGGTAAAGAAACACGTGAAGACATCAGAAAGAAAACAGACGAAGCCAAGTCAGAGGTAGACAAGAAAGCTAATGAAGCAAAAAAAGATGCTGAAAAAGCAGCTAAAGATGCTAAGGAAAAAGCTGAAGATCTAAAAAAACGAACAGAGAACGCAGTAGAAGCTGCAAAAAGAGAGCTCAGTAAGCCTGCAAAATAGATATGACCAAAAGTATCTTTAAAAAGACGAGCCAGAATATACAAAAAGATCAGGCCGTTGGCGCTCACCGAGAGATTCTAGAACAACTCTTTGACGACCATTACAAGTACAGATGGCGTGTGTACAAAATGAATTTTGTTAGGGGTATTTTCTTTGGTGTTGGTTCAGTGATAGGTGCAACAATTATCGTATCTTTCGTTATTTGGATATTGACGTTACTGAACGTACCTGACAACTTTATTGATTCAATCGAGACAAAACAGAGTCAAACAGTACAGTAAATATAAAGGGTGTGAGAGAGGGGTAGAGTAGGTGTGAGTAAGCAAACGGTACAATTACAGCCGTCTGATTATGTGCATTTGCATAATCACACCCACCACAGCTTGCTGGACGGAATGACGAAAATTGACGCACTGGTAGAGCGCGTCAAAATGATGGGCATGGAGGCGGTCGCCATGACTGACCATGGCACATTGTCAGGCACAATCGAATTCTACAAAGCCTGCAAGGGTGAAGGCATCAAGCCTATTATCGGCATGGAAGCTTATGTTGCCGCCCGCAAGCATACTGACAAAGAAGTCCAGCATGACAAAGCTCGCTATCACTTGATTATTCTGGCAATGAATAACAAGGGCTATGAAAACCTGATGCGACTGTCGACAATAGCTAATCTAGATGGGTTGTACTACAAGCCACGTATAGATCACGATTTATTAGAGAAGTACAACGAAGGCTTGATCATACTGAGCGGCTGCGCCAGTAGTGAGATCGGTGAATCATTAAAAAATGGCAATTATGAACCTGCCAAAAAAACCGCTCAGTGGTATAAAAAAGTTTTTGGCGATCGTTATTATCTGGAGATACAAGACCATGGTGATTGGGAGGACCAGCTAAAGATCAATAAAGGAATCGAGAAAATATCCAAAGAGCTAGATATCCCTCGTGTCTTAACCGGTGATGCCCACTATTTGAACAAAGATGATTCTCAGGCTCATGAAATTTTATTGTGTGTAGGTACTAACGCCTATTTGTCTGACAAGGATCGTATGAGCTTGGATGGCTTTCATTTACATGTTAAGGATCCGAATGAAATTATCGAAAAATGGGGTGACCAGCCCGAGTTGATCACTACCAGTAAGGTTATTGCCGATCGTTGCGATGTTGAAATCGAGCTCGGTAATATTTTGATACCAACATTCCCAACACCTCCGAAAGAGACCGAAAAAAGCTATTTGCAGAAACTAGTCTATCAAGGTTTGGCGTGGCGCTATGGTGGCTTGGATCGTGATAAAGCCTTGAAGTTGACAATTAACGAGGCAAAAAAGACATTAGCTGAAAATATATTAGAACGTGCAAAATTTGAACTAAGCGTTATTGATAACATGGGCTTTAACGGCTATTTCTTGATTGTTCAAGATTTTATAAACTGGGGTAAAGACCGCGGTATTATATTCGGTCCTGGTCGTGGTAGTGCGGCTGGGTCTATCATTTCATATGCCTTGAACACGACTGACCTGGATCCAATTCATTACGATTTACTGTTCGAGCGTTTTCTAAACCCCGATCGTATTTCGATGCCAGATATCGATATAGATATTCAGGATACTCGTCGTGATGAAGTGATCCAATATTGTATCGACAAATACGGTCATGACCGTGTGGCGAACATTGTGACTTTTGGCACCATGGCTGCGCGTGCAGCAGTGCGTGACGTGGCGCGTGTGCTAGAGTTACCATATGCCGAAGCGGACCATTTAGCAAAAATGATACCACCGCCTGTGCAGGGTCGTCACATTCCGCTGGCAAAAAGTATTCATGACGATCCTGATCTAAAAAAAGAGTACGAAACTAACGAGCGCGCCCACGAAGTAATTGATTTTGCATCCAGACTAGAGGGCACAATTCGTTCGCACGGTGTGCATGCCGCTGGCGTGGTGATTGCACCTGATGAACTAGTCAAATTTGCACCACTGGAAATGGCGCAAAAAGGCGTTATATCGACGCAATATCCGATGTATCCGATTGAAGATTTAGGACTGCTAAAGATGGACTTTTTGGGACTATCTAACCTGACAACAATCAACAATGCTATGCGAATTATCAAAAAGGTTTACAAAGTTGATATTGATTTAAATACATTGAAACTGGACGACAGAAAGACCTATGAACTATTCCAGCGTGGTGATACAACGGGTGTATTTCAGCTAGAATCTGCTGGTATGAAACGGTATCTCAAACAATTAAAACCGAGCGTCTTTGATGATATCATTGCCATGGTTGCCCTGTATCGCCCTGGTCCGATGCAGTTTATCGACAGCTTTATCAAGCGAAAACACGGCAAAGAAAAAATCAGCTATCTACATCCAAAAATGGAAAATGCCCTATCAAACACCTACGGAGTCCTGGTCTACCAAGAGCAGTTTATGCAGATCAGTAAAGACCTAGCAGGCTTTACTGGCGGTCAAGCCGACACTTTGCGAAAAGCTGTTGGTAAAAAGATCATGACAATGATGAAAAAAATCAAACCAGAATTTGTCGAAGGTGCAGTTAAACATAGCGACGCTGATCGCAGCACTATGGAATTATTCTGGGACCAGCTAGAAGAATTCGCCAATTATTGTTTCAACAAATCTCATGCTGCCTGCTATGCCCTGATTTCATATTGGACCGCCTACCTAAAAGCCCATTATCCCGATGCATTCATGGCGGCATTGATGACTAGTGATCAGGGTGATATTGATCGATTAGCAATCGAAATCGCAGAAGCCCAACATATGGGACTGAAGGTACTATCGCCAGACGTAAATCTGAGTTTCGTAGAGTTTTCTGTAGTTCCGGGCGAAAATGAAATTCGCTTTGGCCTAGCAGCCGTTAAGGGCGTTGGGGTTGGTGCAGTCGAGGCTATTCTAGAAGCCCGAGAAGCCGGCCCGTTCACCTCGCCCGAAGATTTCGCAAAACGTGTACCAGCTAACAAGGTGAACCGTCGTGTCTGGGATTCGTTGATAAAGTCCGGGGCATTTGATTCTATGGCTGACCGCTCTGACCTGTTATTCAACCTTGATCTAATCCTAGGGTTTGCCTCGAAACTGCAAAAAGAAGCTTTATCTGGACAAACCGATTTGTTCGCCAATCTAGAAGTTGAGGCAACCGTAGATATTGTGCCCAGCCTAGATCTCAAGCCTGCACCCACAAAGCATATAGAGCGCGAGAGGCTGACATGGGAGCGAGAACTACTGGGGCTATATCTGAGCTCACACCCTCTGGATCCATATTCATTATATTTGTCCGAACAAACCGTGCCACTAGAAAAAGTCACACTGGATATGGACGGCAAATCACTAACAGTTGGCGGTATCATCAGTACAATCCGAGCGATCACCACAAAGAATGGCAGCAAAATGGCTTTTTTGAAGCTAGAAGACAAAACAAATGAGACAGAAGTTATTATTTTTCCAAAGTTGTATCAAGATATCGGCGAACAATTGATCCAAGATACTGTAATAAAAGTAGATGGTCGGGTAAACGCCAGAAACCAAGCCGGTAATCTGCAGGACGAGCCAAAGATTATTGTTGAAAAAATTACCATAGTTTCTCAGGATGAGCTGGATAATTATCGTTCAACTGGCCAAAAGCCAAAAGAGCCGGTCGCCAGCAAAAAGAAAACGTCTAAATCCGCACCCGTTAATAAAAAATCAGATATTGTTGAAAAAAACCTAGTAAAAACAATGTATATTCATGTTCGTGACACAAACGACCACGATAGCCTGCGAGAGATGAAAAGGGCACTCAGCAGTGTGCCGGGTGAAAATCACGTTATTTTGGTGCTGGGTGAAGACAAAACATCGGCGCTTAGGTTACCTTTTACAACTGATCTTTCCGAAGGCTTGATTGCAAACATCAAAAGCCTGTATGGTTCTGATCAGGTGGTTGTGAAATAGTTAACGCTAATGGTAAAATTGTAACCATATGACACATCATAAAGGCTCGGTGAACGTGGGGGCGCTGAATCAGTGGCGAGGGTTTGCGTACGTCGCTATATTTTTGATTGGTTTGATACTAGCTGTTTTATATGTTGCTAGTCTACCAAAAAACCCCAACTCTGACCCTGTGTCTAAAAATGTTTATTCGTCTGTAAAATCATTCGCAGCATCATATACAGTCAGCCGAACATACACCTCGAAAAACAATATTGTTATTAATAATTTATGGCGACAAACGGAAGCTATATCAGGTGGTAACCAGTATGCTTGCGCGGTATCCAATGGCCAAGTCTTTTGCTGGGGGGACGGTGCTTATGGAAAGCTGGGCAACGGCAGTCTATCTCAACAGCTCAATCCGGTTGCCGTAACTCAAGCAGCCGGCATTTTAGCCGATAAAAAAGTATCCAACATTAGTACAGGCACTTCGCACACCTGTGCTGTTGCTAATGGCTTAGCCTTTTGCTGGGGCTACAATGGTAACGGCAGGTTAGGCAATGGTCTGGTAAGCGATAGTTCAAACCCAGTCACCGTAACTCAAGCAGCCGGCGTTTTAGCCGGCAAGACTGTTACTAATATTAGTGCTGGCGGCGATCATACCTGCGCCATAGCCAACGCACAAGCCTTTTGCTGGGGTTCTGGGTCGTCAGGTAGATTAGGCAATAGCAGTACTTCTCAGCAAGTCAACCCAGTGCCCGTAACTCAGTCAGCTGGTGTTTTAGCCGGAAAGTCAGTTACTGATATTAGCGCAGGCAGTGAACACACATGTGCTATAGCGAACGGGCAGGTGTACTGCTGGGGGCTTAATAATTATGGTCAGCTAGGCACTGGTAATACCAACAACAGCCTAATACCAGTCCTTGTAACTCAAGCCGCTGGTGTTTTAGCCGGTAAGTCAGTTACCAGCATTAGTACGGGTATGAACTCTACCTGCGCTGTTGCTAACGGTCAAGCTTTTTGCTGGGGCTGGAATTATATTGGTCAGCTCGGTACTGGTAATACTAACAACAGTCTAGTGCCAGTTCCCGTAACTCAAGCCGCCGGCGTTTTAGCCGGCAAAACTGTTACTAGTATTAGTACGAGGGCTATCCATGTTTGCGCAGTTGCTAACGGTCAAGCTTTTTGCTGGGGTGAGGGTTCGGCCGGTAGGCTAGGTCACGGTGTCGCAAATAGCAGTTCAGCCCCCGTCGCTGTCAATGTTTCTGGTGTTTTTGCCGGCAAAACAGTTTCTAGTATTACGGCATCTACTCATAATTCGTGCGCTATAGCTAACGGTAGAGCCTACTGTTGGGGATGGAACAATTATGGACAGCTGGGCGAAGGTACCACAGTATTACAAAAGCTAGCGCCACATAGGGTTAATGATTCATATTATTAGGAAAAAAATGAGTATACACAATATTAAGAACGAGCATAAAATTAACCAACAAGGTTTTGTTTTGCCCGCAGTTCTAGTCTTGTCTATAGTACTACTAACACTAGGTTTGTCAGTCTTTCAGCTAACATCTACAATCGCACGCTCGCTGACAGATCAATATTGGCAAAAGGTTTCCAAGCAAGCTGCACAGGCAGGTGCATCATATATGTCAGCTTGTGTAGATCAAGGTCTGAGCGGTAGCACTTGGCCTATAAGTATTACGCAGAACGATACCTGCTTGGGCACTCCCTTGCCTACCCCCCAGCCTGAGATATTTACAAATACAACTGATCCAAATCCTATACCAAACCCATATAGATCTAGTTTTACCATCTATAAGCCTACGGCGGGCGCCGACGGTATACAAAAAGCCAGGGTAGTGGGCACAGTCTCTATACTCAACACTACAGGAACCACGACTATTAGATCATATACAACCGAGATGACATCTATTATTAATGGCCCTATGCAGTCTACTAACCAGATCACAAGAGGTAGATACAATACATGCGCGGCAGCTGACGGCAAGGCACATTGCTGGGGGCTAAATGATTATGGCCAGCTAGGCACTGGTAATAACAATAACAGCAGTGTACCGATTGCCGTGGATACTAGCGGTGTATTAAGTGGCAAAGCAGTTACACAAATGTCAGGGAACTACTGGCATAACTGCGCTCTGGCCGATGGTCAAGCTTACTGTTGGGGCTTGAATACTAGCGGTCAGCTCGGCAATAATAGTACAACTAATAGCTCATCCCCTGTCCAAGTCAGCCTAACTGCTGGTTCAGGCTATTTGAATGGCAAGTCGGTGACTCAAGTTTCTGTTGGCCGTACCCATACCTGTGCCTTGGCTTCGGGCAGGGTTTATTGTTGGGGCTCAAATACTCACGGGCAGCTCGGTAACGGTAATAATACCAACAGCTCGTATCCAGTCGAAGTCAGTTTAACTGGTGGTTCAGGTTTCTTGAATAACAAACATGTAACACAGGTGGAAGTAGGTGCAGAACACAGCTGCGCCCTAGCCGAGGGTAGAGTTTACTGTTGGGGTTATAATGCAGACGGGCAGCTCGGTAATAATAGCCTAGTATATACAAATGTACCTGTTGCAGTTGTTGCAACGGGCGGAGGGGCTGTACTCAACGGCAGGTTTGTCACCGAGATAGCAGGAGGCTACTACCATACCTGTGCCCTCGCTGACGGACAGGCCTTTTGTTGGGGATTTAACGGTAGTGGACAGCTAGGTAACAACAATACTAATACTAGCTCAGTCCCCGTCGCAGTCAATATTGCGAGCGGTGCGTTGGTTGGTAAAAAAGTAGTGAGCTTGGCCCCAGGTCGCAACCACAGCTGTGTATTAGCAGATCAAGCTATTTGCTGGGGGTTGAATGACAATGGACAACTAGGTAACGGTAATAATACAAATAGTTTATTGCCCGTCAATGTCAGTACCAGCGGTGTTTTGAGTGGTAAAACTGTAACACAAGTTACAGGAGGCTACTATCACACTTGTGCTATTGCGGTTGGACAATCCTATTGCTGGGGCAACAATGCAGATGGGCAGCTCGGCAATAACACTACAACCAGCTCCAATGTGCCTGTAAAAGCATTCGATTTCGCTTCAACAAATTAGACCTGCAGTCCGTACAGTGCGATACCAGTCGCCACACTGACATTAAACGATTCTTTTTGGCCTTTCATCGGTATTTCTATCAAATTATCACATAGCTTTCGGATATCGGGCGAGATTCCTTCTACTTCTTCACCCAAAATTAATAGTATTTTATTTGGCGGTTGAAAGTTTTGTAATTCGATTGAGTTTGCGTCTTGCTCTAGGCCCACTATGGTATATCCATGCGTCCGGAATGCTTCGATAGTAGTCTGGACATGATTTATATGAGTGAAGGGTACAGTAGTTTCAGCTCCTAACGAGACCTTGGCGATTTCCGCAGTCGCCTTTTGGGCAATGTGCGGTAGTCTGGCGTCGTCTTTGGTCGTTGGGTAGGGCGAATATCCGCTCAGGTACAGATGCTCGACACCGAATCCATCGCAGGTGCGAAAAATCGATCCAATATTATGCGTAGATCGAATATTATGAGCCACAACTGATATTTGTACGCCTGTCATAGAGCTAATATACCACAGTTGATGTAGTGTATAATAAACCGTAAGGATTATGGATACAGATAACAAACAAGCTATTCGCTTTCGCGATACAGACGAAGCTGCAACTCAAAAACGGGCAGCTTTGATAGGTCTCGAGTACCTGGATACTCGCGGTATATCTGATCAGTCACCGTTGCTAGAGGGTTTATTAACTGTTGAACAAATGTACCAAGGCAAGATGGTGGTGCTAAAAAAAGGCAACGACGCCGATCCTTATGTCTACGGCATAACCAGTGACACCCCTCAATCGTTAGTCCAAAGGCTAAAGGCTCAGTGGCAGGAAAAAGGTGTAAATACTAAATTCTTGCTAATATCCAAGGCCGGCTATCGTGAATTTATGAAGCGGTATGATCCACCCAAGGAAGTTGTATATGATGATGTCGAGATAGCAAAAGAAGGCGACAGCGATACTATAGAGTCTGTATCCAAAACATTAGACAGCGTACGGACCGATGACATATTGGATTATTTGATCGATCAGGCTGATTTTTTAGGCGCCAGTGACATCCATATCGAGAATCAGCGCGAGAGCGTACGCATTCGCTTCCGTGTCGACGGCGCGCTGCATTCGGTTGCAAATCTGTCGCACGAGAAATACCGTATTCTCAAAGCTTCACTAGCATCACGCAGTAACATATCGACTGCCAGCAACGACGCTCAGAGCGGCAGCATGCAAAAACAAGTTAGCGCCAAAGCCGACACGGCGGAACACTTTTTGAACATGCGTATCGAAACAGTACCGACAATATATGGGCAAGATGTCGTCATACGTTTGTTTAACTTTGACGAAACATTACTAGATCTAGCGAAAATAGGTGTTAACGAACGTGAACTATCCCAAATTAACGAAATTGTATCTCATCCACGTGGTATGGTTTTGATGGTTGGTCCGACTGGATCTGGTAAATCAACAACCCTGTATAGTATGATAAATGCCCTTAATACGCCTGATCGCAAAATACTGACACTAGAGGACCCTGTAGAATTCCGAATACCGGGTGTCAGCCAAATTCCAGTCAACACTGGCGGCGGACAAACTTTTGCCGAAAAGTTGCGCGCAGTACTGCGACTCGACCCAGATATAGTGATGGTTGGTGAGATCCGCGACAACGACACCGCTCGCACTACCATACAGGCAGCTATCACAGGCCATCTAGTACTATCAACCTTTCATGCCGAAACAGCCAGCGCTGCATTTTCACGTATGATCGACATGATTGGTATCAATCCTATATTTTCAACAGCGATTCGTTTGGTGATCGGGCAACGGCTGGTGCGAAAGCTAGACGACAACAAAGAAAGCTACACAGCCGACGAAGCTACTAGCAAGTGGATCCGTGAAGTCTTGAGTGATTTACCCGACACAACAGAAAAGCCGAATCTTGACGGAGACATAACTCTATACAAGCCTAAAATTTCTGATGATTCACCATTTGGATATAAAGGACGTGTAGTATTGATGGAGCAGCTGGTTGTCGACGAAGAAATCCAAAAGTTCCTGCGCGGCGAACTAGCTGATGCACATGCCGAGACAATTGAAAAAGTCGCCAAACAACAGGGAATGGTGACCATGATTCAATCTGGTGTTCTGCGAGCTCTAGCTGGTGATACCACGCTAGAGGAAATTCACCGCGTACTGTAAGTCGCGGCCTATCCAAATAAATGGTATTATTAGTGTAATGACTGTAAGTGAACAAAATTTGGAAGTATATGATAAAACGCCTGAAAAAACTGATATTACCACTGTTGCTCATGATATAACCTGGCTATTTGACTCGTCACGTCCGGCACTTGCAGGTCTTGGGCTAGATGACGATATTGCTTCAACGGTGCGTGGGGCTGCAAGCAAATTTTTTGACGAAACCAGGTTTGCAAAAAACAAGCTACCTGAACTCCTAGATGATAGGGAAAAGCTTCTCCAAGTAATCCCACCCAATAATGATGATATTAAAGAACGTCTTGGTAATGCAGTGCGATTCCTTGATACATGTGAAGAACTATTTACCCATGTTGAGCCTTGGCAGGACAAGCGTGCTGTTGTTATTGGTTTAATTCGTATCATAGAAAAATGTGATGTATCTATTGAAGATATTCTAGTCGCCACTAGGGATGAACTGGCACTTCTATATTTGAAGCTAGGAGAAATCTACAGCTTCATAGAGGAGTTACGGATAGCAGCTGATCCAGCTTATGCCAGTAAACTGGATGATGATGCTAAAGAAGATATTTTTCGAGATTCACCATTGGTTCACATATCCGAACCTCGCATTAGTATGCATATCAAAGCTGATGCAGACAACTTTTATGGTGGGCAAAAACAGTTTGATTTTATAGCCGAACATGTAGCAGGTTGTGAGCCATGCAGGCGTGAGTATGAGTTTCATAAAAGCAGGCAACCTGTTAAATAGTAGCTATTCTATAACTCTTGCGATAGAAGGCACTAATCGTTCATCCATGACGGACGGTATTATTTCATCCGCAGTTGGGTTTTCTACTAGATCCGCAATCACCTTTGCCGCAGCAATCTTGTGTTCATCTGTTATTTGCTGCACGTTGTTATCCAGCGCGCCGCGGAAAATACCGGGAAAAGCCAGGGCGTTGTTAACCTGATTCGGCATGTCACTACGTCCAGTAGCTACAACTGCGGCGCCGGCAGCTTTGGCCTCGTCAGGCATAATCTCGGGCGTTGGGTTGGCGAGTGCGAAAATGATTGGATTTTTATCCATAGTTTTGACCATTTCAGCAGTTAACAGACCTGCACGCGAGACTCCGATGAATATATCAGCACCTTGCAATATATCTTGCAGAGATCCATCGATACCCGAAAGGTTACTGTATTTTAGGATTTCTTTTTTGTGATCATTTAGATCAGTTCGATTTGCGCTGATAATCCCTTTGCTGTCGACTGCGAATATACGAGGTTGAGCGTATTTGTTTAGTAGTTTGATGATTGCCGTTCCAGCAGCACCCACTCCAGACACAACAATCTTTGCGTTTGTTAGTTCGCGACCTGTGACTTTCATCGCATTGATTAGTCCCGCCAGTACAACTATTGCTGTTCCGTGCTGGTCGTCATGAAAAACTGGTATGTCTAGCTCGGCTTTCAAGCGCTCCTCTACCTCGAAACACTGCGGCGCAGCGATATCTTCTAGATTAATTGCGCCAAAGCTCGGTGCAATAGCTTTGATAGTCGTCACGATTTCGTCCACGCTATGAACATCTAGTGTGATAGGTACAGAGTCAATATCTGCAAAATGTTTGAACAGCAGCGACTTACCCTCCATCACAGGCATGCTGGCTTTTGGTCCGATGTTGCCCAGTCCTAGTACCGATGAGCCGTCAGATATTACTGCCACTAAATTGTTTGTCCAGGTGTACTCTTTTAATTTTTCAGGATTTTCGACAATAGCTTTACTGACCGCAGCTACACCTGGGGTGTAGTAAGCACTCAGCTTGTCACGCGTTAATTCTTCGCCGTCACGTAGTTTTGTGGTTATTTTGCCTTTGTATTTTTTGTGTAGTTCTAGTGCTAGTTCATCAAAATTCATATTCTCAATTATATCACCTCTTGTATATCAGGGGTACTTTGTGGTACAATTTATTACTAACTGAGAAATAAAGTTTAAGAGAGATAAATTATTATGAGTTTTGCATTAATCGACAAGGTAAATAAAGCGCAGATGAAGCCATCTGTTGTCGATGCTCGTAGTGGCGATACAGTAAAAGTCCACCAAAAGATTAAAGAAGGCAACAAAGAGCGTATTCAGGTCTTTGAAGGCGTTGTTATTCGCACTGACCGCAAAAACAGCCATACTAGCCGCATAACTGTACGCAAAATTGCCAGTGGTGTAGGTGTAGAAAAGAGCTTTTTACTGCACAGCCCACTAGTTGAAAAGGTTGAAATTGTCCGGCGTTCAAAGGTCCGCCGTAACTACCTCAGCTACCTACGCGAACGTAGCGGTAAGAGTGCTCGTCTAAAAGGAACTAGCTTTGATCGTGAAACTGTCAACGATGTACATGATCCAAAAGCAGAAGCCGAAGCCCAACGTCTAAAGGAAGAAGCCGCTAAAGCCGCAGCCGCAAAGGCTGAAGCGAAAGCAGCGGAAGAAGCTGAACTAGCAGCAAAGCAAGCTGAAGTCGAAGCTCGTCACTCTGAAACAGAAGCCTAATCAGTAGCTGTATAAAATAGTATAACCACCCTTTTCTAGGGTGGTTATTAGCTTACAAAAAAAGAAGACCCTCTGGGTGACACCAAGTAAATGGCGTCACCCAGGTTGGGTCTGTTCCGTGCATCCTACTGGCCCTATGTCTTAGGATTCACGGAATGCGGCGTGTGCCGGCGGGTAGCTCAGCTCGAGTTGCACTCGCGGTGCAGACCTCCGATCAGGTTGTCGTTGGCGATGCCGTGCTCGCGGCCGGCGGTGTCGTCGTCGTGCTCCAATGCGATCTGGGTCAGGCTGCCGCTAAAAGCGGCGGGAGATCGTGCGTGCATATTCACCTCACGGTCGTAGTTTCAACCAGACGGTTATCTGGTATGAAAGTAATACTATCACATACTAAAAAACTTGTCAACAATTTTGTCAAATACGTTGGATATTAAAAAAGACCGCTCCCGGGTGATACCATAGGTATCAGCCCGGGATTGGTCATGTCTCACGTTGACCGGCTGTGGTCTACGCGACGCCGACGGATGGCTTGGTGTTGAGGAGGGCAACGGCGGTGCTCCCGCGCGACGCCGGTACCGGTACTGTGTTCTTCATGATCTGTGATCACCTCGTTCTAGGACCGCCATCAGCGGTCGGTTTTCGGACTTACGCCCGATTACATCAGTAATTGTAGCATATATATTTAAAAGTGGGTAAATTATTTTTGGACATGAAAATAGGCAAGAAAAACCTTTTACAACGGATGGCGCTATTGAAAGCACCATCCGTTGTACCAACAGTAAGGTGAAGTGATCACGACTACCAAGGCCTAGAGGCGTATGGTTCATGTGATATTCCAGACTGTGCCATTTGTGTGGTCTCGTCTTACAAAATACGGAGAGATTCAATGCGTTAGCCCATCCAGGACTGACTTGCGGTCTCTTGTTGGCCGTATCTGTATGCCTTTGTGTAAGTTTTTCTTGCCATTGTTTGTTTAAACTGCGTTGAGGAGCTTTGCAGCTCAACTCGAACTAACCTTAGTGTATTCCTAATGCTTACGCTTGTAAACCCTTTTTTTGTGTTTTTTACAAAAAAACTACCTTTGCAGGTAGTTTACAGGTGTTTTCAAGAAAATTAGACAAGGAGAAGTGTCATATCGGGTGGTGTGTGGCCTAGATATGACCACACACCACCCGCTTCACATGTCACAGAATAACAACTCACGCTAGCAGACTCGTGTGTTTTGCCCGATAGGTAGTTGTGCCGGGCAACTATCGGACGCGTCATCTGTACATGTCGGATGAAGATTGCGTGACGAGTAATCTCGCTTCAATGAGATCGCTCGCCACGCGCTGGCCAGAGGTTTTTGCTGTTGCCCCTGTGCCACCTATGTTTATCGGCTGTCTGGATAGATGGCGTCCTCTGGCACACTGGTGGGTGATTTAAATCCGCCCTTCACCTCCGCGCCACTTCTTCGAGCCACAACCGAGCGTTGAACGCTCTTGTTGGCCACCACCTCCGCCCGAGCGGCGATCAAAAGCGCCACCACCACCGCGTGTGCGTGAAGGTCCGGCACCACCTCCGATTTGCTCTTGGGCGCTACCACGACCACCGCAGCGGTTACTGCCACGGATCCCGATCATACGCTTCCTCCTTGTCTGTGCAATTTGAGAACGAACGCCCTCAATATCACTTACTATATTAATACTCCGCAGGGTAATAGTCTATAGTAGATCCTATATGATATTGGGAATCGACGAAGTAGGGCGCGGTGCATGGGCAGGACCATTAGTTGTTGGTGCGGTTGTGTTGGGTGGCGCACAGATTGATGGGCTAACAGATAGCAAGAAGCTGACGGCCAAGCGCCGAAGGGTATTGGCAGGCGAGATCAAGGAAAGAGCAATTGCTATAGGCTTGGGCTGGGTATCGGCCGAAACAATTGATCGTATTGGTTTGTCCGAAGCCTTGAGAATGGCGACTAGGTTGGCTGTCAAAAATATTGATGTTGATTACGATGAAATCATAATAGACGGAACAATTAACCTATTAGACGATTCCAGAGTCACAACCATAAAACAGGCGGACCTGTTAGTTCCCAGTGTTTCCGCTGCCAGTATAATCGCCAAGGTTGCTCGTGACTATTATATGAGCAACGTTATACACAAAGATTACCCACAATATGGCTTTGATAGACATGTAGGATATGGTACAGCAGTCCACTCTGGTGCATTAATTACCCACGGACCGATTTATCTGCATAGGCTCAGTTTTACACCTGTCAAAAAAGCATTAGGGTTAGAAATCTCAGTACCCCAAAAGAAAGACAAAGTTACGGCGACTACTGGTCGCAAGGCCGAAGCAGTCGCAGCTGATTACATGATGGATCTGGGTTACGAGATTTTAGAACAAAACTGGCGAACAAAGATGTGTGAAATCGATATCGTGGCAAAAAAAGACGATGCAGTATATCTGGTAGAAGTAAAATACCGCAAAAAAGCGACCAAAGGCGATGGCCTGAGTGCGATTACCCCGGCCAAGCTAAAACAAATGAAATTCGCGGCCCGCATGTGGCAACATTGGCGTGATTTTAGGGGTGATATACGTCTGAGCGTGATATCGATGAGCGGTCAGCCGCCTCAAGTTGATGAATTTTTAGAGAATATATGAGTTTCGTCTATGACAAATTACCAAACGCAATCGAATCACCAGCAATATCATCTGTCCCAATCATAGTTGCAGGTATTAGCGCAAAATCACCATAGCGATCATTGACGCTATTCATAGCTCGTGAGATTGCACTGCGGTCTGCCAGCGGTCGACCAGTCAAATTCATTACCATTTGTTCAGGATTAACAGGTTTGAAATCAAAAGTTGTAACCGACAACAGGCTGACCAACCCGGCATTTTTTGGCGCCTCGCTATCAATTAGCTTGCGTGCCGCATGAAAGATATCTTGGGTAGTGATCAGCTGATGGGCTACATGATGAGATTTGTGCCAATATGGCGAGCGTACATAGCGCAGTCCAATACGTATACCATTAGCGCTAATGTCGCGATTGCTCAGCCGCCTGGCAATTTTTTGCGCCAGTTTAAAGATAATCGGGTCTAATTGATCTGGATGCAGCTTTTCTTTCAGGGCGTATTGATGACCCACTTGGCTGCCAGTTTTCCAATCACGATCGTCTATCTCCCAGCCACGCAAGCGCAGCCACCAATAATAGCCGACAATACCGCCAAAAATACCTCGCAGCCTTTGCGGATCGGCGTTAGCAAAGTCAGTAACATTTTGTATGCCACCCAAATTGAGCCGAACACTATAGCGGCGATCAATACCCGGTAGGTCTTTTAAGTCTAATCCTGCAAATATCTGGTCCATATTATTACTATCAATAATATCCAGGCCATCGGGTTTGTGCAGTCCTGCGGCTAGCTTTGCCAGTAAACGGTTTTGGGCGATACCAACATTGCAGCTGACTGCCTCGCCAACATGTATGCGAATTTGCTCTTTTATCTCGCGGCCAATTTGTTCCATTGTCATGCCATCATTCAGCGCCTTGCTGTCAGATAGGTCTAGCACGAATTCATCGATACTGCGCGGTGACACATCGTTTGTATAATTTTCTAGCACTTCGCGGAATAACCTATGAGCTTCACGATATTTTGGTGGATCAACTGTAGTGATATGAATAGTAGGGCAGATTTTTTTGGCTTCCCGTACACGGGTTCCCAGTTTGATGCCTAACGCCTTTGCTTCGTAACTAGCCGCCAGTATGATGCCGCCGGGATTGTCATAGGCAACAACACCAACGGGCTTACCGCGCCAATGCCGCCTGGCTTGCTGTTCAATGGTGGCAAAGCACGAATTCAGGTCAATGTGCATGATTTTTGGCTCGGCACTGTTGGTACCTAGATCAACCCGACTGGCACTATGTTTTATTGGCATGGTTCGGTTTCTTCTAGCGTCCAGACCAGGCTGTGGCTGTTAAAAGCCAATTTCATATACATCGACTGCTCGTCATCTGTTAGCGAAAAATGATGTACGGTGTGATGTCCGTCACGGGTTGTGTGGTAAAAATCCACCTTGCCTAGTTTGTATTGCTTTTTGTTCCAGCGCAGCTGGACAGGTGTTAGCGGTGCTTTTTTATCACCAAATACTGCTACCACTGCTATTCGTTCATTGATTGTTAGAGACACTTTAATAATCCTTATAGTCTAAGTTTGATTAGTTTGGGTGACGATAAGCCTAGTTATGGCACGTCGGTAAAGAATTATTAAAGCTTATTTGTAAAAATCTGTTTAAGAAGTACAAACACTGCTGTCTAATATGATATCAATTTGGCTACAAGGCCGCAAGGCGGTCTTTGACAGATTTTTTATTAGCATTGATCCAGCGGGCGCGATTAGATATTTCTATTAGCCCGACTTCTATAGTTCGCTTTAACGCTATCTGGTCTGTCTTATCAGAGAAGAACTCTTCAAATTTATCCAAATATTCTTTGTCCGAGAAAGACGATGCAGAATAGAGTACAAAACTATCATAATGGTGATCACCCTCGTAGGTTTTTTCAATCCATGCCCAGTTGTCTTTTAGCCATTGCCAAGCTTCGGCCCGGGTGTGTTTGTTGCGCAAGAGGTATACGTACCACGTATCGACATCTTGTGGCTTAATGATATCGCCGTTTGTCATTAATTTTAGGAATTTTTTGGCAGTTTTTACATCTCTAGTTGAAGTCAGAGCGGCTACTATGTCACTTCTCAGATCAGCCGAAGTAGTTGTTTTGTGATAATCCATTAGGTTTTTTACGACTTTGTCTTGATTATCACCAAATCGTACCGCCACACCCATAATCATAGCTCGCAGTTCACCGCTGAGGCTAGATATATCCCTTGCATTTTCGTAGAGCTCTAGAGCTGCTTTGATGGCATCCGGGTTTTCGCCATAGAGCATCAGGCTGATTACACTAGCCCTTAGCTTAGTTGTAGAGCTATCTTCTTCCTTTTTGGCCTTCCAGCCCAGTTCTTTGTACAAAGGATTTGCTATAGAACAAGCAAATCTCTTCAAGTGCGCCTCTAGTATATCGTCCTTTTCGGCAAAGCGCTTTAGATCAGTTAGCAGCAGCGTCATAACCTCCCATACTGACTGTAATTTTTCGTGTCGATAAGCACCTAACAAGTCCACTAATTCAGCGGCTTCTACCGTAAAAGCTTTTGATAGCAGGCTGGCTTCGTTTAGTAGCTGTAGTTTATCAATGTTACTCAGTTCATCTAGATGCGCCAGTAGATTACCCACCAAAACGCGATCATAGTGGGTAATATAGTATGATTTACTGTCTTGGTTGAGTTTTAGGAAAGATCCTTGGTTTTGCTCGCTAATTAATGATCTGCCTTCTAGTATTTGCGGTATTTTCGGGTCATTTGCAAACAAAGGTATAGGCCATAGTTTTTCTTCACTATCTGCGCCTATGACAAAATGTTTTTGGCTTATCTCTATTTGTCCATTTTTCCTAGTTACGCTAACAACAGGGTAACCAGGTTGAGTCAGCCATATGTTCATAAATTCACCTAAATCTTTGCCCGACTCGGTACTTAGTGCTTCCCACAAATCATCGCCTGTTGTATTGCCGTACGCGTGCTTTTTAAAGTATTCCCTCAAGCCTCTTTTAAATACATCTTCACCAATATAGTGCCGTAACATATTCAGCAAGTTACCACCCTTGGCGTATACGATTGCTGGGTCGAAGATAGTGCTTATTTCATCTGGGTGGTTTACATCGGTTTTCACTGATTGTACGCCTGGCAGTGAATCACGCCGCAGGGCCATCAAAGTTTCGTGCGAGGCAAATTGATCCCAAACGTGCCACTTTGGAAACATGGCATCTACGACCACGTGTTGCATCATGTTTGCAAAGCTTTCGTTTAGCCACAGGTCGTCCCACCAAGCCATTGTCACCAAATTTCCAAACCATTGATGCGAGGTTTCGTGGCCAATAACACTGGATATCAGTTGCTTTGTTGAGACAGCAGTTGTTTCATCAGCCAGCAAATATGCTTCGCGGTAAGTTATCAAACCCCAGTTTTCCATGGCACCACTAGAAAAGTCAGGCAGCGCAACATGGTCCGCTTTTGGCAGTGGGTATTTTATGCCAAAGTATTTGTCAAAAAACTCGATGGAACGCACAGCCGAATCTAGCGCGAACTCCATACTCGCTTTGCTCTGTGCTTTTGTAGCCCATATATTCACCACTACATTATCTTTTGTGTTTCCAGATATGCTGTGTAAATCACCGACAACAAATGCCAAAAGGTATGGCGACATTTTTGGACTAGTTTCAAAGCAGGTTGTCAGTAAATCTCCTGATTCTAACTGTTCTTTTACAGGCATATTACCCAGTACTTCGACTTTGTTTTCAGTCTTTAGGGTTAGGTCGAATGTGGCTTTTGCAGCCGGCTCATCTATACACGGAAACGCTTCGCGTGCGTGATGTGATTCGAATTGAGTTGCAATAAGTTCTTTCTTTTTACCGCCTTCTTTGTAGTAACAGGGGTATATACCGTGCATCGCATCGGTCATTTTACCCCAGAACTCTACAACTATAACTAGCTCTTTGCTGGATATCCTTGAACTAGGCTTAATAGTGATTTCATCATCTATACCGCTGCTAATTTCGGCTGGGATAGAGTTAACCAACGCCTTCTTGATCTTTATATCCTTTGCGTGCAGCATTATTGGTGCACCAGATTTTTTCAAGCTTCCTGTTATGGTCACTGTGCCTTTGAACTTGCGGGTGAGTCTGGTGGAAACATCCAGCTGCAGTGCGTAATGGTCAGGCTGGAAATTATCGGTCAATCTGTTTACTTTTTTCATACGTACTATTGTAGCACTTG
>CAYGDZ010000002.1:0-31100 GCA_964348805.1 uncultured Candidatus Saccharibacteria bacterium
CTATAATATATAACAGATGAGAAAAATACAGATAATTAGTTTATTCCCTGAAATGTTCGAGGGAGTTTTAAATACCTCGATGATGTACAAGGCCCAGCAAGAGGGGATTGTCAGTTTTGAGCATATTAACCTACGTGACTTTGGTTTAGGCCCTCGCAAGCAAGTTGATGATATACCATATGGTGGAGGCGACGGTATGCTACTAAAGCCAGAGCCAATATTCGCTGCGATCGCAGCTGCTAAAAAGAACGATCCCGATGCAGTAGTAGTGCTACCAACCCCACGTGGTCAGCTGTGGCAGCAGCACATGGCAAAAGATTGGTCGCAGCTGTCGACAGGTTTGATATTTGTTTGTGCACGTTACGAGGGGTACGACGAGAGAATAACAGAGGTGATAGATCAGCAGGTGAGGGTGGGGGATTATATACTAACCGGTGGTGAATTGCCGGCAATGACAATTATAGACACTATTGTACGGCTAATACCAGGCGTATTAGGCGGTGAAACTAGTGCAGAAATCGAAAGTTTTTCGGACGGCCAAAACCTCGAATTTCCTCAATATACCCGACCAGAAAATTTCGATGGCAAAATGGTGCCGAAGGTTCTATTGAGTGGTCACCACGGTGAAATTGCCAAATGGCGAGCTGAAAACTCAAAGAATATTAACCAGTAGTCACATTTTATATGTCTCACAACAAAACCCCTGTAATTTACAGGGGTTTTGAGGTTGTTGTGGTGGATATCGTAGAGCGAAATCACCTTATTTTGTTTTTTGAAGGTTTTTGTTTTTGTTCTTTCGCTTGAGACAAATATAAACCATTTTTGTATTTAACACAAGCGTTTTTGCTAAAAAAACAACATTTATCATCAGTTTAGAATGTATAATAACAGGTATGAAGACCGTAGTTGCCAAATATCCAAAAGCTAAAGTCAGCACAAGCGTAACAATTTTTTGTCTGTTCTTGGCCATAACTATCATCGTGATGGTCGTATCACAACTTATGACAATCGAAAAGTTTCTGCCGATTATACAAAACTACCAACTACCAGGTGGCACGCCGACTGCAAAAATTACAGTATTTGTCTTGGCAACTGCTGGTATATTTGGATTGCCATTTCTAACCAGAATGCGACTGAGCCCACTGTTTAGAATATGTAGTGCAGTACTGCTAAATATCTATGCATTGGCGTGGGTAAAGCTAGGGTTATGGGTAACTATGACTCACCCGCCATTAATTGGCACAGGTTTGTTGGGCGGTTTAGCAAAATCTATACCAGAGTCAGTGATACTGCCGTTTAGTATCGTACTATTGGTTGCAACACTATCGGCAACTTGGCTGCTCAGGAAAGATCTAAAAACTAATAATTAGTTTGCAACGTTCCTACACTTTGCGCACAATCCCTGTATGTCAACTTCGTGGCTACTCATAACGAACCCATACTTTAGACCATGTTCATATATCGTTCGCTCTAGATTAATATCGTGATCGGTGTGAATAGTTTTGTTGCAGTTTGTGCAGTGCAGGTGGTGATGATGTTGATTGTCATAGGCCTCGCTGAGCTCTAGGGTATATTTCCAGCCTGTATAAACGCGTTTGATAATACCATAGCGCTCTAGTGTACTAACAGTTCTGTATACACTGGCACGGTGTATTGTTGGTACCAACTTTTTTGTTAGCTGCGCCATAGTGATGCCGTGATTGTTAGCAATAGTTTCAAAAACTACCCGTCGAGGTTTTGTCAGGCTCAGCTTTTCTTGCTTTAACTGGTAGAGATATTGGTCGTTCAGTGCCATATGTCTCAATAATACTACAAATTGCGACAGATTTGCAATTAAAAATGTTTAAAGTTAGTATTATTCCTATGCTTCCAATTATTCTATCGGCTGCAACATTCTTTTCTACACTGCTAGGCGGTTTTGTTGCAATCAAAAATGTTAAACGTCTAAATAATATTCTGGGCTATACTGCTGGTGTTTTGCTGGGTGTTGTTGCCTTTGGGCTGCTGCCTGAAATTTTCGAACTAACTAGTGACAACAACCTAGATATTACTTGGCCAATGATTGCTCTGACAGTTGGATTTCTGGCATTTCATATACTAGAAAAATCAATCCTGATGCATCATCACAATCACGATGCCGAGCACGGAACTCATACTCATCCACATGTTGGCATTGCCAGTGCGTTGGCAATTATGGGACACAGCTTTTTAGATGGTATGGCGATAGGCCTTGGTTTTCAGGCTGGCACTGAAATCGGTATTGCAGTTGCGGTTGCAGTTATCGCACATAATTTTTCTGATGGACTAAATACGGTCAGTCTATTACTACACCACAAGAACGAAAGAAGTCGTGCGATTAAATTTCTGATAGCTAATGCTATTGCTCCAGTACTGGGTGCTGCGTCAACACTATTCTTTAGTGTTCCCACAGAAGCTCTGGTCATTTACCTAGGATTCTTTGCTGGATTCTTGTTATATATTGGCGCTAGCGATATATTGCCACAGGCTCACTCTAAGGGCTCATCGCGCGTAACAATTGGACTGACTATACTCGGTGTTATCACTATGTACATCGTGACTCACTTTGCTCATATCTAAACTATTGATCACAAGGTTGGTGGTATAATTCATACATAATGCGACTATCACATAGGCGAAACAAAAATAGAATATTTGTCGTAACTGTAGTCCTGGTAATAATTTGTTTTGTTGGGGGTGTCGTTTTATCCATCAAGGCCAATGCACCAAATAAACGTGTTTCTAAAACAAAGCATACAGATAAGCCCGCCAAGCAGGTTAGTAGTTTTGATAAACTACAGTATTCCACAGTTGATCCGTCCAGTCCCTGGATCATTGTCAACAAACCACATCCACTAAATCCCATCGATTTTAACCCTAGCGATCTAGTTAGTTTTTCCGGCCATCGTATCAGTGCAAAATCCGCAACGCAGTTGCAGCAAATGATTGATGATGCAAAATCGCAAGGCATCAACCTGAGGGTTATTAGTGGCTTTCGATCATATAGCTATCAGTCTAATTTGTACAATTCATATGTATCTAGTGATGGGCAGGCGCAGGCTGATACATATAGTGCCAGGCCGGGCCACAGTGAACATCAGACAGGGCTAGCTGTAGATATTGGTGGAGTAAATGGATGTGATCTGCAGCAGTGCTTCGCGACAAAACCAGAGGGCCAGTGGCTAGCTGCAAACGCCCACAAGTATGGCTTTTTGATTAGATATACCGAATCTAACCAGTCAATTACTGGCTACCAGGCCGAACCTTGGCACTTGCGGTATATTGGTATAGATTTGGTTGATGAAATGGCTAGACAAAAGATCACTACACTAGAAGAGTTTTTTGGTATTAGTGGAGGCACGAATTATACGAATTAAGGTTGATCCTCGATCGTCCTGGTAACAACTCCCGTAATCGAATGTATAATATCGCGGCTTTCGTTTGCATCTGTCATACCATCATTCGGATGAGTATAGATAGCTATAGCCCATCTGGTATCGCCGCTGACTAGTATTCCGACATCATGTACGTAGTTATCAACCCATCCGTACTTGTGGTAGACAGTTATCTCGCTAGTATCAGCAATTGCTGGGATCAAACTATCTTCATTAGTGTTCTGCATATAACCCAGTATTTGCTTGGTGTGCTTTTCATTCATCAACTCGCGCTTGTAAAGCTTTGTTAGTAGTATTGTCATGTCAGGTGCAGAAATAATATTTTTTTTGTATTCATAACTATTCAGTTTCAGGCTTTTTGCGTAAGCTTCCATCTTTTTTTCACCAAAAGTATGATTCAAGGACCTCCATGATTCATTATTACTTTGGTTGATCATTTGCTGCAGATGCCAAGATACTTGGTGGTCATCGATTTCTTTTTGTAAACTCAGGCGTCCTGACTCAACTGCATCCATTGTTATAGCGGCAGTCAGAACTTTTGTGGTACTGGCTGCAATAAAGGCATTTGTTTTGCCTAGATCAATCTTTTCACCTGATTCTATATCCACCAAGCTGACGCCTATATCATATGTCGGGTGCGAATCAATAACGGCAGTGATTGATTGCTCCGTGTCATTTACAGAAGGGCCAGAGTCAAAAGCTGGCAGCAAAAAGATCCAGCTATAAATAGCACTAAAGCCGATTACTAGTAATATTGTGAAAATCAGAAAGGGTCGACGACGCTTTTTTTTGTGAACCGGCTTTGGTCGGTTCCATCCGTCGTAACGATGACTGACGTACACGTTATTTTTTTCCCTATGCATCTATATCAATTTTAGCAAACTGCGACGTAAAACCTCAATCACATGACCATAAATTGCATTTTACTACCTATTGGTGGTAGCATGATAAGCATAAACAGGAAGCTTTTATGGACGATCAACCGACGCTGACTACCCCTTCGCAGCAATCATCTGCAACTACTGATGTGTCTGATAAAAAAGCTGGCAAAAAGAAGATGCTGATGGGTTTTGGTAGTATTTTATCTGTTCTTATCATTGCAGGTGCAACGTATGGCATTCTGGATATGACAACTGGTCAGAAAGCTAGCCAAGTAACGCAGGTGACAACTGTCGAAAAAGTAGATACACCCGAGACAATTGACTCGCAGATCCAAGCCTATATGGCTAGTGAACAAAAGCTAGAGGAGGAATTAAGTGATTCAGAATCACAATCTATAACAGATGATATTAACGCCACTCAGGGGTTAGAGGATAGTTATGCTGATTTATAGAGCCAGAAAAATATTGGTTTTTTTGTGTGTTTTGTCAGTGGCCATCAGTCCAGTCAGTGTAGCTGCAATAGAAAACAGAACAACCGAGGGTGCAACAACAGAAGTTAAACAGCAGGCTGCAGCCAAGCAAGCTCAGGCAAAAACTACTACTGCTCAAGCAAAATGTCAGGCATTTGATCAGTTGTCTACCAAGCTACAAGCTCAATTAAATGAACGCAAGGCAAAAGTTGACAGTAAAAGGGCGGATATAGCGGCCAAAGCTGCCACGGGTAGACCGGAGCGCTTAGAAGATCTAGCTGCGAAACGTGCCGAGTGGGATGAAAAGCGCCAAAAGAACTTTGATAAACTGCTGGAAAAAGCAGAAACTGATGATCAAAAACTAGCGGTTGAAGCATATATCAGTACTATCAAACAAGCTATCGACACCAGACGGGCAGCAAACGATGCTGTTTTGACGACTTTTCGGACCGAACTACAAGCTCTAAAGAAAACCACCGATCAATCAGTTCAAGCCAACGTATCTACCAATTCAGCTACAATCACTCAGGCTATAGCCACTGCTAAAAATGCTTGCCAGAGTGGGCAAAATATTGAAACGATCAAACAAAACCTCAGAAGCACTATAATGGTCGGTCAGATGAAGACAAAAGATAACCGCCAGGCTATAGGCAAGAATCAAGCATTTCTAGATATTGTTGAAAAGAAAAACGCTGCAATAAAAGCCAATGCACTAGCTTTCAAAGAGACCACTCAGCAGGCGCGCCTAGACCTAAAATCAGCGTTTAACGATTAGTTTTCTGCAGCAACGGTTCGGTTGATGCAGCAATACCAATAGCAACCGCAATCACTACAGCATTTTTTATAATATATTGGCCTTCTAGTGTTGGTACCAATAGGCTTTGCCATGTGTATGCAGGCACCATCAGCAGCGGCGAGCATACGATCGCCATATGCACTAACAGTAGCGGTATAACGATACGAGTTGCTTTTGGTATTAGGAACAATATGCCGATCACCACTTCTATCATAGCTAATATTACAAACAGCACTTGGAAATACTGAGCGCCGATAGTTTGATCAACCAGTGCATGGGCCAATGGACCGGCTGGGCTCAATCCGACTAGTTTAATCAATCCAAACCAAAAGAAAATCAAAAATAGCGAAAAACGTGCGACGGGTATAAAAGAGGATCTAAAAAAACTGATTATCCTCAGATCGAATGATTCAACTTTTTGTTTATGGTTTGTCATTGATCGTACTATTTTTTATCTACCGCTACTGCTAACAATTTTCGACGAGCAGACGCAATCAATACAAAAACTACTGACAGATAGACTAGCCCCGAAACACAAGCTTGCATCATGTGCGACGGTGTTATAGCCATCATGTAGAAACCACTGATAACAGTCAGCACTATCAAGGCATATGAAACTGTTAATTTACTGTGTGTCGGCGCAAACAATGTGTATAGTGCCAGTATTAGACTGGCTATGGCTATCACTATATGTGCGGCTAATATCATAAGCATAATTATAATCCTATGGCAGCCAGACTTCAACTGAAATCAGTAAACTAAATACCAGCAGAACAATCAGTGAGAATCCAAATACTTTCTTAGCCCATATATTGTCATCTTTTGTGCTAAATCCTAGCATCGCCAAACGCAGCCAGTATAGACTGAGGCCCAGCATCACCAGCAGGTAGATATAGCCAGTGTATCGGAACAAACTGAGCGCCATAGCAACCAAGCTAAAAGCTATGATATATAGCAAAATATATACTTTTGTTGTCTGTATCCCGCGGGTGATAGATAGTACCGGTATCCCAGCTGCCTTGTAATCACTGCGTCGATAGATAGATATTGCGTAAAAATGCGGCATTTGCCAGGTTACCATGATTAGAAACAGCAGAATTGCACCGAAATCAAATGCATTTGTTACCGAACAGTAGCCAACTACAATTGCGATAGATCCCGATACGCTACCAACTACCGTGCCTAGGCTCGAGCGGCGTTTGGTGTAGCCATAAATAACAACGTAAAATATGTAGCCTATGATCGCCAAGCTAAATGTTAGTAGGTTCGTAAAGGCTAGCGAAACGAGTCCAATAAATCCTAATACTGCTGCAAATATCAATGCGTCTTGGTTCGAAACTATGCCAGCAACAAGCGCACGCTTTTTTGTCCTTTGCATTTTCGCATCGATGCCGCGGTCGATATAATTATTGACCACACAGGCAGAGGCAATAACCGCCGATATACCAACTAACATTGCAACAAATATACCTAGGCTGAAATCACCTCTGGATGCTAGCAAGAATCCGCCAATAGCGGTGATAACATTGCCGCGTATGATACCGGGCTTGGTTAAATAATAATAAGTTTTAAACTTACTAGTGGCCATTGTGTTCATGTGGTTTGATACCTTCATCCTCGATTATCTCTTGTTCAATATTCGGACTATGCTGCATATTGTAATCTAGGTTTTGCATTATCCACAGCGATCCAAAAACAACTATCACAACAACTAGTAGCATGAACAAAAACGCCATCAAGTTTAGTCGCGGTTTCGACTCTTTGCCCAGATGTAAAAAGAATATGATTTGCACGAATAGCTGTATAACCGCCAGTCCCAGCAGGATAGGTACAATCAAATCATGAGGCGGTATGGTGTGGTGCGTTTCCGTATGCAAACCAGTTGCTCCAAACGCTATAACCGTCAGTACAATTGATGACACAAAGCCGATGATATACATGTTACGTGTCTTTTGTAGCTTGCTCATAGTACAACTCCTAACAGGTACACGATCGTAAAGATAAAGATCCATACAATATCCAAAAAGTGCCAGAACAGACTAAATAACAGCAGTTTTCGCGTTGTATGTCGTCCTAGCCCACGCTTTAGGATCAACCAGACCAAGCTAGTTATCCACAGCAACCCAACAATAATATGCAACCCATGTGTACCGACTAGTACAAAGAATGCTGACAGGAAAGCACTGGCTTGCCAACTATGACCTTCGCTGACTAGTTGGCCAAATTCAAACAGCTCCATACCGACAAAAGCCAGGCCAAGCAGGAAGGTAACCGCTAGCCATGTCAGAGTCTTTTGCTTGTCATTCACCCTAGCAGCCAATATTGCCAAGCCACATGTGAAGCTGCTGACTAGTAGCAGCAACGTTTCTATAAACACAAACTGCAGGTCAAATATGTCGCCGGCACCTGGTCCACCAAATGTAGAAAACCTCAGCACTGCAAAGGTTGCGAACAAACTAGCAAACAGCACACAGTCTGTCATGATATAAACCCAAAAACCAAACAGGGTTTTTTCGTCCGCCTGCTTTGCTAGCGTTTGGCTCATACTACCTCACCTTTCTCTAGCTTTGCTAGTTTGGCAGCCGTGATACGGTATTCGCTATCGTCATCAAACGTTTTGTATATTATCAAACCAACAATTATCAGTAGGCAGATAGGTACCAACCACCACATATGCCAAATAATAGCGAAGCTACCCGTTAGTGCCAGAAAACCTATCATAACTCCGATGCCAGAGTTTTTAGGCATATAAATATCACGATACTTTGCAGGCTCTTGGTTTTTGTTTTGTTTTTGCTGCCACCATGCATCGCGGTCAGTAACTTCAGGAGTTATAGCAAAATTATAAAATGGCGCAGGCGAGGCGGTTGACCATTCTAACGTGCGTCCATTCCACGGGTCGCCAGTTGTGTCTAGGTTTTGTTTTCGTTGACGGTAGCTAACGATCATCTGCAGTACCTGAAAGCCAATACCTGCCAGTATAATGACCACACCAATGCCCGCAACGACGAACAGCCCTTGCCAGCCCATTGATGCATCATAGCTATCCAAACGCCGCGTAGCGCCCATTAGGCCCAATATATATAGCGGCATGAACGCGAACAAGAATCCGATTATCCAACACCAAAACGCATATCGTCCCAATCGCTCGTTTAGCTTGTAGCCAAAGACTTTCGGGAACCAATATGTAACACCAGCAAAAAAGCCAAATACTACACCACCGATAATCATATTGTGAAAGTGCGCTACCAAAAACAAACTGTTGTGTACCTGGAAATCAATCGCAGGTACAGACATCAAAATGCCTGTGACGCCACCAATAGTGAACGTTGTAACAAAGCCAAAAAACCACAACATCGGTGTAGTGAATCGTATACGGCCGCGGTACATAGTAAACAGCCAGTTAAAGACTTTGACGCCAGTAGGCACCCCAATTACGGCCGTCATGATGCCAAAGAACGCGTTGACGTTGGCGCCAGCCCCCATCGTAAAGAAATGATGCAACCAGACGACGAATGACAAAAAGGTAATTGCAGCTAGCGCAAATACCATCGATTTGTAACCGAACAGTCTCTTGCCCGAGAATGTGGCGACAATTTCAGAAAATATACCAAAGGCGGGCAGCACCAGTATGTACACTTCTGGGTGGCCCCATGCCCAAATTAAATTGACATACATCATAGGGTTACCGCCAAAATCAGAGGTAAAGAAATGCATACCCATAGTTCGATCTAGTGCCAATAGTGCCAATGTGACAGTCAAAATTGGAAAGGCAAAAATGACCAATACCATAGAGTTCAACACACTCCATGTAAATAGTGGCATCTTCATCAAGCTCATACCTGGCGCACGCATTTTTAGTATTGTTACTATAAAGTTTACGCCGGACAGCAAACTGCCAATTCCCGCAATCTGTATGCTCCATATCCAATAATCAACACCGACGCCCGGGTTGTATTCTATCCCTGACAGTGGTGGGTATGCCAACCAACCAGTTGCCGCCATCTCACCAACTGCCAGCGACAAATTGACCAGCATCATGCCAGCCACAAATAGCCAAAAGCTAACAGAGTTCAGGAATGGAAAGGCAACGTCTCGCGAGCCTATCTGCAGTGGTACGATCAGGTTGATCAACCCGAACATCAGACCCATCGCGACAAAGAAAATCATGATCGTGCCATGAGCGGTAAAGATTTGCTGGAAATGATCAGAGGTTAAAAAGCCAGATGAATCTGCCGCCAAAGCTTGCTGTAGGCGCATCATACCAGCATCGACAACACCGCGCAGCAACATTAGAATTGCGACGATAATATACATCACACCTATTTTTTTAGGGTCCAGGCTAGTCAGCCACTGCTGCCATAGCCATTTCCAGCGTTTTGTGTAGGTCAAAAATCCAATGACAGTCAGCGCGCCCAGTAACATCGTGACCTGTGCGCCTGTCACGACTAGGTCGTGTTGCAACGCTTCGATCGTCAATCTTCCAAACATCTAATGCCCCATACCTTCCATGCTGTCACTTGGCTCCATATATTTCATAATCACTGTATCATACAGTTGATCGCTGACCGACGAATAATATTTAACGGATTTATCTTTACTAGGTTTTGCCAACCGGTCGTACTCGGTTTTGGTCAATGCTTTGCTGGGCTGCTGAGTTTTTCGCACCCAACTATCAAAATCTTCTTTGGTTGTAGATTCCGCCACAAACCTCATACCTGCGAATCCATCACCACTCAGATTTGCTGATGAGCCTTGATATTTTCCTGGCTTATCTGCCATCAAATGTAGTTTAGTGCTCATACCCGACATCGCGTATATTTGTCCACCCAGGCTAGGTATCCAAAATGAATTCATAGGCGCATCGGATGTGATTTGAAAGTTAACAGGCGTTTTTTCTGGGAATTGTACATAGCCGACGGTGGCGATATTTTCGTTCGGATATATAAATAGCCACCTCCATTGCAGGGCGATGACTTGAATATTGATTGGTTTGTTTTCGGATTCTAACGGTTTGAATGGGTCTAGCTCGTGACTGCTTGTCCAAATTATTCCGCCCAGCACAGTTATGATCGCCAACGGAATCAGCCACCAGACTGCTTCTGCCGCTTTGTTGCCGCCTAGGTTCGGGCTGTATTTTGCCTTCTTGTTGCTGGCTCTATATTTCCAGGCAATACCAAATGTCAAAATATATACAGGTATAACAACGATCATCATCAGCAGAGTTGCAACTATGATTAAATCTTTTTGCTTGTGTGCAATCAGCCCTTGCGGATTCAAAACTGCTATATTAGCACCCGATATCCACACAACTGCGACCAATATTACAACTAGCGACAGCAAAGCTGCAATTATCAGCTCATACTTTCGTTTCACCCTCGCACCCCGCTAACTTGAAAAGTCATATTGCTAACTATTATAGCAGTTAGTTTTATATGACAGTGAAAAGTCTTATATCAAAATCTTATATCTGTTAGTATAGATACATATGGCTAGGACTTATATTGCAGATGTACCTGAAATGGTTGACCAGACAATTGAACTAAAAGGTTGGGTCGCTTCACGCCGTGATCACGGCAAGTTGATCTTTATTGACATGCGTGATCGTACTGGTGTATTACAAGTTGTCTTTCTGGGCAAAAATGCTGAATTATTTGACGCAGCCTCGGTTTTGCGTGATGAGTTTGTGATCAGCGTCAAGGGTTTAGTGAAATCTCGTGGTGAAAAACAAGTCAACACAGATATCCCAACTGGGTCTGTCGAGCTAGTCGCCGAATCATTAGAAATTCTAAACACAGCCGAAACACCGATATTTGAAATTGAAAAAGCCGCTGGCACTAGCGAAGAATTGCGCATGAAGTATCGCTACCTAGATATGCGATCAAAACGCATGCAGACTAATATCCAAAAACGACACCAGATTATCAAACTAATACGCGATCATTTGGACGAGCAAAAATTTTACGAAATCGAAACACCATATCTGACAAAGGGCACGCCCGAAGGTGCGCGTGAATTTATCGTGCCAGCACGTTTGAGTCCTGGCAAGTTCTTTGTATTGCCACAATCGCCACAACAGTTCAAACAACTACTGATGGTCGGTGGGCTAGAGAGCTATTTTCAAATTGCTCGTTGTTTTCGCGACGAAGACACACGCGGTGATCGCCAAGCCGAGTTCACACAGCTAGATCTCGAGATGAGTTTTGTTGACCGCGAAGAAGTAATGGAGCTCAACGAAAAACTACTGATTAATATCGTCGAGAAGCTCTATCCTGAAAAACGCATTCAACAAGTTCCGTTTCCGCGCATCAGCTATGCGGACGCTATGGAAAAATACGGTTCTGATCGGCCGGACCTACGTGAAAACAAAGACGACCCTAACCTATTAGCATTTTGCTGGATCGTTGATTTTCCGATGTTTGAAAAGACAGATAAAAAAGAACACCATGGTGCTACGGGCGAGTGGACATTTACTCACAACCCATTTAGTGCACCCATCCCGGATCATATCGAATGGTTGAGGAGCAAGGAAAATATCGATCAGATCCTAGCAACTCAGTACGACATTGTGCTAAACGGCTACGAGATCGGCGGCGGCAGCATCCGTTCACATCGCGCCGATGATCTGATGAAAGTTCTAGAAATTATTGGTCACAGTAGCGAAAACATCCAACGAGATTTTGGTCATATCCTAAAGGCTCTAAGTTTTGGTGCCCCACCACACGGTGGCATTGCTTGGGGGTTAGATAGGTTAGTGATGATTTTGCAGAACGAGCCTAGTATCCGTGATGTGATGGCATTTCCAAAAACAGGTGACAACCGCGATTTATTGATGGACGCGCCAAACGATGTCAGCAAAAAACAGCTTGACGATCTAGATATAGCAATTAAATCTTAGCTTCGATAACAATTCTTCCGTCGGTACTACCGGCTAGTGTACAGGTGTATAATGTCATTTTCGGTTCGCTCGATCGCTCTTCGATCTCAACTGCGTTTGGTTTGACACTATAGATTTTCGTCACTTTGTATGTGTAGCGCTTTTTTTGCCAATCAACCAATATCTTATCGCCTAGTTTCAGTTTGTCCAAATCATACAAAACTGAATTTTGGATCGTGCGATCGGGTGTGATTGCAAACTGGTACCGGTGACCGGCCAGTACAAAGTTACCGCCATCAACTGGGTTGCCATTTTGTGGTTGACGGTGCCAGATCGCACCGTTGTCTAATGTTGCTTTGCCGCCAGGATTGATCGGTGCATTTACCGATATCTTTGGAATGATCAACGTATCCTGGCTATCAACTTTCGGCGCATTTTCGCGAACATATTGTGCCTGGCTAGTAGCGCTAGAATGTATTTCATGTCCAGCCGCAAACAACGACAAGTAGGCGACATAGATACCGCCTACTAGAAATATGATTGCCACGATTGCCCGTAATCGATTACTCACCATTTGTTTATTGCCTTATTGCTGTGCGCGCTTTGGGAAAATAACAACCGCTGCTGCTAGCAACAGTACTGCGATTGACAGCAATACGTTTGTGCCTAGACCAGTGTTAGCTAGGGTAGGTTCGGTTACTGTAGTTGTCTGGGCTGCAGGCAGGATCAATGCGCTAGTAGTAGGAACTGTTGGCCCAATTGGGTCGCTGATAAAGCCGTTTTCTTCACCGTCCGCATCGCCAAAACCACCGTCATAAATTGACCATTCTATTACAGTTCGCAGAAAGCCAATTTCTTGGTTCGAGATTGTGACATAGTCAGAGTAATCAACATATGTGTTTGATGACGGGTCGTATTTTAGTGTTGTCCAGTTACTTGTGTCTACAACTCTGTCAAAAACAAGCTTGATCCTAGCTGGGACCTGGGTAACGCAGCTATCGAGTTCTTGGACCCTATCCTGTAGATAGCAGCCTTCGTCGTATTCATAGCACTCACTTTCGCTATGGCATGATAGCTTCATCGAAAACATTCCTAGTGGGAATACTTTGCCGTCTGGCTGACTAGGCAGGGTTGCTGGTTCTACAGCCTTGAACTCATCGATCTTCCAATCAGATGTTGTATATGAACACTGAGATTCACCACATGGATATGTATAGTCTTCTCCGAGCTGTAGTGTTACAGGAGAGTTTGGTGATTCAACATCATTCGGGTTTTCTATAGTTGCTACCGTATTTTGATATGAATCTTGGATGTCGTCATAGTTATTGTCACCAGAATTCAGAGCTGCTTCATCCTCGACAACATCAACAACTGAATCATTGTCAGTATCTACTTCATCAAGTGCAAGTGCGCTAGGTGAAAAGCTAACAAAACCCACTGCAAACATCAGTACTATTACAAATTTATACAGATTTTTTCCTATCATTTGGTTCCTCGCATTATCTACTTGTTTAATTTTATTGTAGTACCCACTAGCCCTAAAAAGCAAGCACGAGCACAATTTTGTGCTCGTGCTCGGTTGCTTCTAGTCTATTTACTAGATTATTCGTCGCCTTGTACAACTAATGCATAGATAATAACGATATCTATGACAATAGTCATAATTGACCAGAATGGGTATGCACCGATGAACACAAACTGTGCTGCGATGCTGAGGATTGCTAGTATGATAGCAACAATTCTACCCCATAGGTGGCCACTCAAAACAGCCATACCGGCTGCAAAGATGAATAGACCTAGTAGCAGGTGGATCCAGCCCCAAGTTGTGATATCTAGGATCAATAGACTTTGACCCACAACTGCATAGAACTCATCATTCAACAGTGCAGTTAAACCTGCGATCGATTGAAAGATACCTCCGATTAACATTAATATCCCTGCAAAGTACACCCAACCCACGTAACTTGATTTTTGAGCCATGACACCTCCTTATAATGTTGTCACTCTGATTATCTACCCACTTTTATATTTTGTCAACAAAACATTAGCAATTACCCACCAATATTAAACAACTTATGCTTGTGGGTAATTGATGACAAATGGTATGCTGAATGCAATTAAAGGAGATGTATTCATGTCAAAACTTACAGAGTTAGTAGCGGTATCGCCATTGGACGGACGCTATCGTTCAAAGGTTGAAGAACTAGACCCATATTTATCAGAATTTGGTTTGATTCATGCAAGAGTCCAGGTAGAATGTGCGCTTTTCATCGCACTAACAAACGGTTCTTTGCCTGATGTGCCTGCAATTGACCAAAAAGCTCGTGATCGTATACAAGAGGTTGCTGACCAATTCGACGTAAAAGGCGCTAGGCAAATCAAGAAGATTGAAGGCGAGGTGAATCATGACGTAAAGGCAGTAGAGTTGTGGTTGCGTAAACAATTCCAAGGTGACGAAACCCTTGGACGTCTACTGGAGTTAATACATTTCGGTGTGACTTCAGAAGATATAAATAACAATGCTTACAACCTTATGATTGAGGGAGCAAGGGATAACGTTATTATTCCTAACATGGATAATATCATTGGTTCACTAGAGGAAAAAGCCATGTTGTATGCAGGAATCCCTATGTTAGCCGAGACGCACGGTCAGTCTGCAACACCAACTACACTGGGTAAAGAAATCAAGGTGTTCGCAACACGACTCGATCGTACTCGTCAAGATATTACAGATATTGCGCTTACAGGTAAACTAAATGGTGCAACTGGGAACTACAATGCAATGATGATCGCTTATCCTGAGGTAGATTGGCCAAAATTTGCCAAAACTTTCGTTGAAAGTCTAGGTAAGGGTCAGTTTGAGTTTAATGGCGTTACGACGCAGATTGAACCTCATGATACTTTGGCAAAGATTTTTAATACTTTATCCCTAGGTAATACACAAATCATAGATTTATCAGTTGATATGTGGTCGTATATTGAAAGGAAGCTATTAAAACTAAAAGTGAATGAAAAAGAGACAGGTTCGTCAACTATGCCGCACAAAGTAAACCCGATTGACTTTGAAAATGCCGAAGGCAATACTCTTTCATCGACAGCTATTCTTCAGCAACTTGCTACTAAACTACCTAGGTCTCGCATGCAAAGAGATCTGAGCGACTCTACCGCCCTGAGAACTATTGGCACAGGTTTTGGCCATATGAACGTGGCCTTGTACTCTTTAGAGAGAGGGCTTGGCAAGATATCACCAAATGAAGATCAGATAAGAGCAGAGTTAAAAAATGAATGGGAAGTCCTAACTGAGGCTATTCAGTCAGTTGGTCGTCGATATGGCGTTAAAGATGTTTATAATCTAGTCAAACAAGCAACTCGTGGCAAGCAGTTAGACCATGAAGGGTATATTGAGATAGTCAGTAGGCTTGATATTCCAGACCACGCCAAGGTCAACTTGATGCAACTCACACCATCAAAATACACTGGGCTTGCACCCGAAATTGCTCGCGGCGAAGTATAGCTCCTACTCAGTCGTTACACCATCAAAGTCTTCTTCGTTAGCTTCGGCTTCTGCCTTGGTTGCGCGAACGATTCCATCTTTGTGGTGAGCGGGTGAATAGATAGTGTATAGTTTCAAGCTTTCAGTTTGTGATGTATTGATCACATTGTGCTGGGCACCTGCTGGTACGATTATAGCGCTACCGTCGGTGACTTCGTAGGTATTATCATCGATGATTACTTGGCCACTGCCGGCGTCAAAGCGAAAGAACTGATCATTTTCAGAATGTATCTCAGATCCAATATCTTCACCAGGCTGTAGGCTCATCAGTACCAGCTGACAGTGCTTGCCCGTATAAACTACCTTGCGAAAATTATCATTCGCAATGGTATCTTGTTCTATATCTGCGTGAAAACCCTTCATCTATTCCTCTGCCTTCGCACTAATATTGACCATCCATTCGATACCGTACTTGTCGACGACTGTGCCGAACGTATCACCCCAAACCTCTTTCTTTAATGGATTATCTACTGAAACACCCTCGCTCAGTCCATTGAAAATACTAGTCAATTTCTCTTCTTCATCACCACCCAGGGCAATACTGATTTTTGCTGATTTTTCGCTAGCTTCGACAGTATCACTTGCCATTAGGTTGATCTCGCCACCATTTAAGCTCAGGTGCATCCAATTTTGTTCAGTTAAACCTTCAGGCGCAGGAACATTCAAAGTACCATATTTCATACCTTCCAGTTCGCCGCCAAATATATTTTTGTAAAAGTTCATTGCTTCGTCTGCGTTGCCACGAAAGAATAGATACGGATCCGCGCTAATATTACTCATTACTAATCTCCTCTTTATTTTCTATATATTCATCGCGGTGAATGCGCCGTAGACCAAAAATGCTGGCCATACCAATGCTTGGAAAAATGCCCACACAACTTCCCAAAATCCATTTGCTTGATTGATAAAATACACTACCGCACCCAGGTACGCCGCAAAATATACACCACCAGTTGCACCGTTTTGGTTGATAACTTCTTTCTTCGCCATGACACCTCCTATTTATATTATTATTTTACGCCTGCCGATCAATAAATGCCAATTTTTGGGCGTGAAAAAGCCCCCGTATCGTGGGGGCCAGTACGTCCGATTTGCACGGAAGCCGGGTGAGCAGCTAATTGCGACTTGGGATCATCGGGGGGGTATTCCTCGATGATCGAGAACATTGCAGAACTCTCATCATTCTCGAGGTCGCAGCGAATGACAACGTGAATTGCGTCGTTTGCGGGAGCATCCTTGATCCTGATTGCATCTGAACCTCGAATGAGATCTCCTTCGAGACAAAAAACACCGTCACTGTCCTGATTCATGCCATTCACCCCTGTGGGGGTGATGACTGCTCTTACCTCAATCACACCATTGGGTCTGTTTACCTTGACATCGAAACCCAAGGCGGGTTTGGTGATGAGATCTTTCCGAGATGGAAAAAGACTGTCTCGAATTTCCATCATTGAAGGAAGGTTTGTGACTACGAACAGATTGCGCTGATCGATTAGGATCGTCATTTGATCCGGCTCCTTATTGTTGTTCTCTGCGTGGCAGAGAAATACTTACCAAAACAAAGTCTGGAATGATAAAATTATATCATAAAGTTTAATAAAATGCAACTAATACGAGACAAAAAAAGTCGGTCTACCAGAGCATCCATGCTCTTGGTAAACCGACGGGGTTGGGTGATTAGCCCTATACGACGACGAAGTGGTCCATGCCAGTAAAGGGATTAAAGACTACGTCGGCGATCGGAGCTTTCTCGTGATCACCACGTTTTTCGAAGTCACTTGCACTGGTCGTTTGAGCTCGCAGCAACCAGCCTTGACCGTCAATCCAACGGATGCCTTCCCGGAGAAGGGGAAGTATCTCCAGGATTGCCGACCTCCGTTCGCCGCCTACTGACAAGGTTGTTGGCAGTCGGATTGGCAGCAGTCTTTGGACTGGTTCATCCAAAAGTGCCTCCATCGTGCCCTCCTCGAGGGCTGCTGACAACACCGACAAATCCTCGTCAGAGGGCCTACCGGTGATTTCTACTTGTTGTTGTGGTTCTAGCGTGATTTTTGCCAAAAAAATCATTCGCCTTTCCAATTAGTCTTTCTCTCTGTTCTAGCGCAGAGAATCGCGTTACCTAAACTATTTTTCATTAGTGGCCACCAAGTTATCAAACCTGGGATTGTATATGAGATTATAGCAAAAGCGATTTAGTAATGCAAGTATTGCATAATAGTTGCTATTTTGTACAAAATATGCTAATATAGCGATAGTTCCTTTGTGAACAGCTCTTTGAAATACCCCTACAAGTAGAGGAAGTACCAGCAATGCTAAGCATAAGTTACCTAGGTCCAGATATTGGGCACGCTCAAGCGCTTGAACTGGAGGACCACATTGTGCATTACGCTGAACACAAGCTTGTGTATGCGATTGCAATCGTCATTGTGAACTCCAAGGGTGTGATCATCAAACAGCGTCAGATCTCTTATACAGATGTCGAGTCAAGCCTTGTGCTTGCAGAAGGCAAAGCGATCACCGCTCTCGAGTTCATGAAGGACACGATCGAAATCCGTCACACATGGGACCAGCGTGGTCTCAACCCGGGCGAAGGCGAATGGGTCGAGCTCGGATCGGGATTGAGCGAGTCAGACATCGCTAATTTCCGAAAGGCCGAGCCGAGGTTCACGAATCTGGCCGGCGGTGTACTGATAAGGTCAGAGCACAACGGCGCTGTCGTCGGCGCAGTTGGTGTTGTCACTGACCTGTCCGAGTTCATCGACCATGACATGGCGTCGCAGCGCCCCAGGCATTTCGCGGTCGCAGCATGATGATTCAAGGAGCCATACCTCGTCGTTCGCACACTGCGTGCGGACGACGAGGTCAACTTTAAAGTTTACAAACAATTTGTAGGTTTTGAAGTCGAAAATAAATTGCTATTCTTTTAACCAAAGAGTATTCTAAATACAAGATGAAAAAGTGGTTTGTAATAGCAATATTAGCCATATCACAGTTCGTGATGATACTGGACAGTACCGTCATGAATGTCTCGATCTCGACGGTAGCCAAAGATTTAGGTACAACCATATCTGGCATGCAAGCCGCAATTACTTTCTACGCGTTAACTATGGCAGCCCTGATGTTAACTGGTGGCAAGCTAGGTGATATATGGGGTCGCAGCCGAGCATTTAAAATTGGATCTATCATATATGGCATCGGCTCGCTGATAACGGCGCTGAGTCCAAACCTTGTAACCCTACTATTTGGTTGGTCGCTAGTCGAAGGTTTGGGCGCAATATTAGTCATACCCGCGATCGCAGCATTGGCTGCTATCAATTACAAAGGCAAAGACCGCGTAGTTGCATTTTCAATATTGGGCGCCGTCACAGGTCTGGCGGCCGCAGTCGGTCCAATCATCGGCGGCTTTATGACGACATATCTATCATGGCGTTACGTTTTTGCTGCCGAAACAGTGATCATGATCGGCGTATTGTTGGTTGCAAACAGAATATATGACGAAAAATCATCTAACAAGCCATCGCTCGATATACCTAGCGTGTTGTTGTCGGCTGGCGGTATGGGCATGTTGGTTTTCGGAGTACTACAAAGCAAGACTTGGGGTTGGATAACCCCTATTGAAACACCAGTTATTGCTGGCCAAGACATCGCGCCACTGGGAATTTCAATAGTTGCGTATCTGATCTTAATCGGTGGTTTCGTGCTGTATCTATTCTACGGTCGTCAAAAGATGTTAGAAAAGGCCGGTCGCGATGCGCTGCTAAAAGTTTCTATGCTATCTATCCCAGTACTGCGTAGCGGCCTTAGTGTACTGCTGTCACAATATTTCATCATCGCCGCGCTGTTCTTTGTTGTTCCAGTTTACCTGCAGACAATTTTGGGCAACGACGCATTGCAGACAGGTATCAAGTTGCTGCCGCTATCTGTTGGATTGGTCATTTTCTCTATCATTGGTTCACGCCAATCTGCCAAGCAATCGGCAAAACGCATAGTACGTTGGGGTCAGCTAGCGATGGCGCTGGGTGCTGTGTTGGTTCTAGGTTCTATCGAGCCTCAGCTGCGTGATAATTTGTTCTGGGCCGGCATGTTTGTGATCGGCGCAGGCTTTGGTCTGTTAGCGTCACAGCTAGGTAACGTCAATATGTCAGCTGTTAAATCTAGCGACACTGCCGAAGTCGGCGGCTTGCAAGGGACATACCAAAATATGGGTACATCGCTAGGTACAGCCCTAGTTGGATCGGTCTTTATGCTGACACTGACATCTGGTTTTACAAATGCGGTGAATCAGAACTCGAACTTGTCGGAGCCTGTAAAGCAGCAGATCACAACTCAGTCTGAAAAGGGCGTGCAGATTGTTTCGACATCACAGGCCGAGGAATTGTTGTTGTCGAAGGGCGCGAGCCAGCAGGTAGCGGACGAAGTCAGCCAAACATACGAAGACTCTCAGGTTCAGGCATTGAAGCAAGCCATGTTCTTTGTCTTTATCGCAGCAATCGCCGCATACGTATTGTCTAGGAATCTGCCAGACTAGCTATTTAACGAATAGCCACCAAAAGCCAAACACATATACAAAACAGACAAAGAACGTACCGATGTACATCCATTTTCGATAAATTCTAGAATCTAGGTTCAGGGCATATACTGCAACTGTTGCGATAGTTGTACCAGGGAATAGTGGGCACAAAAACGCAAATACCTTCAGGCCGTGCTTGTCGATGAACAGCCTAGCGCTCAGTACTTTTCTGTTGTTCTCGCCGGCTTCGTAAACAGTTACAATTTTTCTACCCAAAATCCTCTTGCTTAGCCTCTTGCGAAACTGTGGGCTAGTTATCCTGTCCCCGATATATATCAACACAAACGCCGAGATCAGTGATCCCAACACATTACCAGCATAGACCACCCAGGGCGAGCTATTTATCTGAAAACCCAAGGGGATCGAGACGCTACCGACAGCAACACACAAAAACGCAATTTTTATTATCTGGCCTAGCATGCCTGATATTATACCTCAGTTTATATATACGGGTGGTATAATTTGTATGAATGGATGAAAAACAGATTAAACAGGTCAACACGTATTTTGGACTAGTCGCCGCACTAGCCCTTGGTGTTTTGACGACTGGCACAGTTTTTTATCACTTTGTCGAAAAGCTATCGTGGCTAGATGCATATTATTTTAGTGTAATCACACTGGCGACTGTAGGCTACGGTGACATTGTTCCAAAAACTGATATAGGCAAAATCTTTACGACCTTTTATGTATTGATGGGGATCGGTATCATCGGTTTGTTCGCAAATCTACTGATCCGACGAGCCGCGATCAATACAAAAGAACGCCGCGAAAAACGCAAAAAATAATTCTAAACTGAGATATCGCGTCGCGTAAAGGAGATTGCACCGATGATTGTACAGATTATTGCACTGGTCGCCATAACAATTAATGCGACAGAATCTACGTCACCCCGGGTGATTGCATCGCTAGGTACATAATAATAAAATATCGATGCATATTGCAGTTTTTCGGCTGACTCTACCAAGCTAGACACAATATTCAGCACATACATGACTAGCAATGTTCCGCCGATGGTAAAGTACACCTTGCTGCGTTCGCTGACAAAGCTCGACACCATGAAACTGGCAGAGAAGATAACCCAGCCAAACAGCATACTGACTAATGTTACCAGCCATATATTGTCGGCATTTACACCCTGATCGATTGTGGTCGCTAGTGGAAAGATCGCCAGTATAGAAAATACACAAAAGGCAGCTAGAACCAGCAGCCCTGTTAAATATTTTGCAAAAAAGATCTTTATGCGCGATATAGGCATGCTCAACATGATGGCCATAGTTCCACGCTCGATTTCACCCGCAATGGCCTGACCAGCAAATGACACCATCAACAGTATCACCATAATTGGCCAGGTAAAGCTGAGGTGCCTGGCAGCGATGTAGCTCTCGAGCGAGCTGATAGACAGTCCATTGATATTGAATGCTTCCAGCATAGCCTTGGGCATTGTTGCCAGCAGCTCGTTAAACTTTGCAGATTCTTTTTCAAAGCTAGGAAAGATCGCTATATATAGCCACAGAAAACCCAGTGATATTAAACAATAGGCGATAATTGACCAGCGTCTCTGCAGGATTTCTTTGTAGATAGTAGCAAACAGTTGACGGTTCATTCGTAGTACCTCATGAATATGTCCTCTAAACTAGCATGTGTGATCTCAATATCTCGAACAGAATGACGTGACAGACGTTGCAGCAAAATATTTAGATTGCCTTTTACGTGTAGCTCAAGCTTCTTTTTTTCTGCCGAGATTATTTCGACATTCGGCAACTCAAACTCTTTTTTGTCGTACGTACTGCTGAAAGCTACCTTCACACTATGACTATGCATTTGACGGATACCCTGGATAGTTTCGCTAGCAACCATTTTGCCATTTTTGATTATTCCTATACGGTCACACACTTGCTCAACCTCAGATAAATTATGCGATGACATGATAACTGCCCCGCCCTTTTGTCGAAAATCTTGCAATAGCCCATATAGCTCTTGTTGCAGCATTGGGTCTAGGCCGCGGGTTGGTTCGTCCAGTACCAGCAGGTCTGGTTTGTGCATGATAGCCAATATAATACCTAGCTTTTGCTTGTTGCCAGACGATAGATTTCCAACCTTGGCTTTTAGATCCAGTCCAAATTGCTGCGCTAGTTCGTGCGCATTTTGTTGTACGCCGCGCACTCTGGTAACGTAATCAATATGCGCCTGGCCAGTCCAGTTGCCGTACATCACACTGTCGGCGGATAGGAAACCTATGCGGTTTTTGTATTTGTTACCAGCGCCTTTTATCTCGCTGCCAAACAGTTTAACTGTGCCGCTAGTTGGGCGTATGAAATCCATCAAACATCGTATCGTAGTCGTTTTGCCGGCACCATTTGGTCCCAAAAATCCAAAGATCTCGCCCTTGTCGATGACGATACTAACGTTATCTACAGCAACTTTTTTGCCGAATGACTTTGTGACCTTTTTTAGCTCGACTACGTGTGCCAAAACCGCTCCTTTATTCATTCCAATCATAGCACTCGGTCAATATCGGGGCAATGACGTGCTATAATAATAGGTAATAAAACAGATTGGAATACACGAAATGGCAAAGCACAAAAACTGGCACAGCGCCACGCGCAAACGACTTTTGAAGAAAAAGCTCAAAAAAGCTGCAAAATAATTTTTAGAAACTTCTGCCGACAGTGAATGTTATCACTATGGCAGCTAGTATAAACAGAACTCCCGCTATGATGATGAATATTTTAGACATCGCTCTCGGCGAGTTCTTTTAGCTTGGCTAGAGCTTCTGGCCACATTTTAGCGAACTCAGCTTTCATTGACTCTGGCATGCCATCGCTCTCGAGGTCGATTTCTAGTGTAGTCACACCATCAGTTTCGCTGAAAGTATAGTTTTCGTGACCACCAGCCCAAGCTACAGCATCGGCGCTAGTTGTGTCGTCAACACCGTCATTGACCAATCCTAACGTTTCGATCGAGACAAATTCATATGGTCGGTTTTCGGCAATACGACTGATCATACCGCCGGGTTTCTGGCCATTCTCGCCAGGTCCGAGGAATCGAATAGTGCTGCCTTCATCCCAGCTGCCTTCAAAGTATGAGCCAGGGCTAAATGATGTCGTCCATTGACGATATGTTTCGTCACCTAGCATTACGTCCCAAACATGTTGTTTGCTAGCATTGATATCTATTGTGAAATGTAATGTATTCATAGTTAGATTGTATCATTTCGCTAATAATCTAGGAATAGAGCAGTATGCCAATAACAATGATACTTTCTGTTAATACCCATAAAGCACTAGACACGATAAGAGGTGTATTTTTTATTTTTATACCATACGCGAGCCATATGACTGCTGCAATCGCAAACAATATCCAGGTTACTAGCGAGATGGCGGTTGTATCTTTAGTTGTAAAGATATCTATGATCTGCGGAATTGTCGAAAGTGGTTCAATAATTGCAACGGCGAGAACAAGTTTCTCGAGGATACCGTTATTTTTTACTTTGTGTCTGTGCATTAGTAATAAGCATAACAGATTTGTATAATTGCATAATATGTTAATATCTGAATAAGTAATAGAAAGAAGGAATCCATGTCATTTCAAGCATATCTAGACAATATAGAAGAAAAAACTGGTAAAACACCGAACGAATTTATCACTATGGCGAAACAAAAAGGTTTTGACGACCCTGCAACAAAAGCAGGCGTGATAGTTGATTGGCTGAAACAAGATTTCGACCTAGGTCGTGGTCACGCAATGGCAATAGTCCACGTCATCAAAAAGGGTGACAAAATCAGCGACAAGCATGTCGACAGTGGCACGGCACACAGCGACCCATCAAACACCTTGAAACTCGACGGCAAAGATAAATAAAATGACAAAACATCGAATATACACAATGAGTTTCGCGAGCGTTTATCCGTTATATATTGCCAAGGCGGAGAAAAAAGGCCGCAACAAAGCCGAAGTCGACGAAATAATCCGCTGGCTAACGGGTCATGACCAAAAAAGTCTAAAAGCCGAGATAGAAAAGCAAACAGATTTTGAGACATTCTTTGCCGAAGCTCCCAGGATGAACCCCGAGCGAAAACAAATCACAGGCGTGATTTGTGGTGTCAGGGTAGAGGAAATCAAAGAGCCAACCATGCGAGAAATCCGCTATCTAGATAAACTGATCGACGAGCTAGCAAAAGGCAAGTCGATGCAGAAGATTTTGCGCCAAGAATAGCTTATCTATACTAGAATATCGTCAGCTACTTTATCAATAGACTGCGTGGCGTTAATGTGAATTGCATCCTGACCAGCATATTTTGAATCTAGACCGTGCTTGCGTGTGATAATTTCCGAAACTTCGAAATCATTTTGGCCGTAGTCGTTGTCTGACCTGCTGCTCAGCCTTTCTTTCAAAGTGCTATCATCGATATCGAGGTAAAAGATTTTATCAAAAAGTGGCAGTATATCACCATCACTAGCCGCGACTCCACATATAAATATATCTTTGGCCGCCGCCTGCTCTTTTAAGTCTTTGATCGCTTCTGGATATATTCGCCATTCGTGTTCATCGAACCATTCAGGTGTTCGTTTGTCGGTAGGCGGAATAACTACAAGTTTGTTCGTGGATTTGTTATATGGTCCACCAAGGCTGTGGTCGTCGAGGTCGTGTGTTTCGTAACCGCGAGATTGAAGCTCCTTTTGCAGGGAAGTTTTGCCCGAACCCGGTGCCCCTGTGATGTATATTAATGCCATAGGTGCTTTTATATCTCTATTATAGCCCTGTTTTACTTTGTATTAATTCCAAGGTTTGTTCAATAGTCGAATGCTCAGGAATTGCGTATTCAAAATCGTAACCCATAGCGGTAGGTTTGGAATACCACTCAGCTAGTTCTTTTTCACCAAATAGCTTTGATTTTTCGCGACCCGAATGTCGTTTGGCAGTTTCATCCAGCGAAATATCAAACCAAAAGATATAGTTTTCGCCGTCGTGTCCGCCGAAGAGCTTTTCGAGCGGATTGTCATACCCCTCTGGTCTGTATATTCCGTCCATGATAACGTCGTAGCCACCTGCCAGAGCAGTTAGCGCACTGTGAGTGTACATTTCAATTGCTGGCCCGTAGAAGTCGCCTTGCAGACCTAATATATCATTTCGAAATGTATCAAATTCAAGCAATGCAACCATACGGTCGCTACTTTCACGAAGTTTGTGCGCGATTGTGCTTTTGCCGCTACCTGACGGCCCGCGGATGATAATGAGCTTTGGTTTACTCATCACTTACTTCCACGCTGTGAGTATTGTAGAGCCGATAGTCATAACAACTAGGAAGTAGCTGCTATTGAGCCATAGAAATTTCCAGCTACGTCGTGAATAAAGTGTGACGCCGACTGTAGTTGCAGCTGTAAAACCAAGCCACAATACTAGACCGGCTTTGATACCTTCGTACAGACTATCTACACCCAGTGAGTTCAGGACGATAGCCAGTGCAGATGCTTGCACTAGCGCAGACAAGGCAACAAATCCAATGATTTTATTTGCTTCGTTTGTAGGAATTTTTAAAATGTCGATCTTAGTATATTTGGTCCACTTCTTTGCAAAGCCCATTGGCGAGTACCAAAACGCTCCAACAAACATATATATCAGCCACACAACTGCAACTGCCCAAATATTGATTCCATCTAGTTCTAACATATATTTACTCCTATAGTTATATTGAAATAATAACACAAACAAAAAAACAGAGACACCTATGTGTCTCTGTTTACGGAAGATTTGCACCAACAGATGTGACCTACTAACTAAATAACCATTGAACGTAACTGTTTAACTTGATCGGTCACACATAATGATCTATGTGCTGTATCACTTGGTCTTCCTGCATAGTAGAATAGCAAACGATTTTTGCGCCGTCAACACTTTTTTAAAATTTGCTATCATAGATATATGAGCACTATTAAAACGCTAAAAAATGACGGTAATGTAGAAGATTTTATAAATACTGCAGCCAGTGGCACCAAGCTAGATGATAGCCTAAAACTTTTGGAAATATTCACAAAAATAACCGGCGAAAAGCCCAAAATGTGGGGGACGAGCATAGTAGGTTTTGGTCAGTACCATTACAAGTCCGAGCGCAGCAAGCAAGAGGGCGATTGGCCGCTCATTGGATTTTCACCCAGGAAGCAAAATTTGACGCTGTACATTATGCCTGGATTTTCAGAGCATCAGGATTTGTTAAAAAAATTAGGCAAACATAAAACTAGTGTAGCTTGTCTATATATTAAAAAATTGTCTGATGTAGATATGGCCGTACTAGAAAAGCTGATCAAGAAGTCATATATAGATTCAAAGCGTAAACTAACCTAAGTACTACTCGGGTTTTCTGCCTAGATATTCGAGGTGCCATTTACCGTCGCGTGGAACAAAAAGTGAATACGACGTATTGTCTGTAGATTTTTCAAATGTTTTTGCATGAGACCAATCATGAATATTTGAAGCAAGGCATCGAGTAACCAAGCCATGTGTAAATACAAATATCCGTTGGTCATCTACTATCTCTTCGCTGATATCTACAATGCGATCCACGCAACCCAATAATCGATCTCCACCTTCGTTCATAGATTCGCCGCCAGGAGCTTTGAAATCTTTTCCTAGTCTTTTGATTTCTAGTAAAGTTGCCTCGTTGTATGTTTCGTGGCGATTTTGCCCCATCCAGTCGCCCTGATCAATTTCCTGGAGATCGTCATCAACGGTAGGTTCTATATCAACGCCCATAACGTCTAGTGTGTGCTGTGCAGTTTGCAAGGTGCGCACAGCCGGAGAAGAAAAAACATGTGTCGGAATGATATCTTTGGCTAAGAAATGAGCCCCTAGTCTCTTGGCTTGCTCGACCCCCTTTTCAGTAATAGGAGAGTGGTTACTGCGCCCACCAATGATATGCGGCTGAGCATTTGCCTCTGACTCGGCGTGTCGTATAAGGTATAGTTCAATATCTGGCATCTACTTCTATGATACTGGTCGGCTTGGGGCGGTTGCAAGCATAAGCAAGTAACTATCTCGTATAAGTAGAGGTATTCCAATTGCAAGTACTAAAAATATCAATGCATTTCTTTCCCAGGCGCCAGCTGGATCTCCGTGAAGCAGCAGCCAGTATGCGCGCGTAAGCCCAATGGACGGGGCTTGAATACCAATGTGTTGCCATAACGACAAGTGCGCCAGCCAGTGGTATGGAGCGAAAAAAATTCCCAAACTGAGTACTGCAAAAACAATCAGTCTCGATGAGGGTGATTGGAGAGTCAGCAACGCAATGATGGTGTGAAAATTGTATTTTTTCTTGTCAGGATTATGCGCCATCTTGGCTCAAGTTTTACTTATAGCTCTGAGCGCCGATACCTATTAGCACTCCCAGTCCGGTAAATATTGCTAAAATAATTAAAGCGATTTTGAGATTTTTTTCACGATTTTTCAAGGGTTGTCCTTGCTTGTCTTTCATACTGCCAGTGAGTATCAGGATGAGATCGATAAGCGCCCAAATACCACATCCACCAAGGGTGATAAGCTTGAGAACACCTGTTCCAATCAACCCTAGGTAAAAACGATCAACACCGAATGTACCGAGAAAGTACGAAAGTAGAAAAGCAGTTAGGAAATCTTTTCCTTCGCCCTCATCTATTACTGAAGAAAGGTCTTTTCTGGCATAGTCAAAAGGTTTATCGTTGAAGCTTTCTGGCTTACCCTGCGCTACATCTGTAGTCTCTTCTGTTTCGTTGTATGTTTGTTTAGTTGGTTCTATGACAATATCCTCTGGTTAGTTATGTAAATATTAATTTGGATTATAACATAAGTACTATATGCGTGTAATCAGTTTAGAATTTGAGTTCAGTTATATCCCAGGGCTTGCTCCGAATATCGGTATAGCGAATCCAAGTTGGAGTTATTATAAAATAACGTTGATTTGGGTTTTGATGCTGCTTTTCGGCACGAGGATTTTTTACCCAATAATTATCACGTATGAGATCTAGCTCTGAGTTGCTGAGCTCTCGGGCGACTCCTTCGTACTGAATTGTCTCGGGCGTTTCACCGCCAATTACAAAGGCAGCGTTTGGGTTCGAGGACAAGTTTTTATATTTGCGAGATGTATTGTCAGTTCCAAATAGTATCTCTAGATCTTTTGTTTGTCCGAAACCAACGATAACTGCATTGGGAAGGCCTTCATCGTTTATCGTTGACAATACTCCTAGTTGGTAGCTGTTCAAGAAGTCGTATATTTGTCCCTTCGTTTTCATTACTAACAACTATAACAATAAATGTAGGATAAGGTGTATTAAAGAAGTGTTTCCGGTATTTGAACTTTGCTTCTTGTTGGGTTAAGTTTTATATCTTTGGGCAGATGCGCAGTCATCCTAGCTTTGATAGAGAACTGCAAGCACAAGCACTGTTTAACTAAGATCGATCTGGACTAGGTTTCGATGGTCTGGAACATTGACATTGGCTTCATATAAAGTAGCTTTTTTGTCGAAATCACGCATTGCAACTGCTGCCATTCGTGGGTTTATCGTGCAGTAAGCAAAGGTTTGTGTTTCAAATCTTTCAGCAAACCCTTCGCACATTTCTCGAAAATTGCGAAGATTTCCCGAGGCTCGTTTGCTCGGGTCGGCGAACAGTTCATGAAGCCACGCGACAGAATCTTCCGCCATATTTTCATCGAGCCATGCCCGCATTTCTGGCGATTTTCTGTAGGTGTACCTCAAGAGTCCAGGCGTGTTTTGTAAACTTGCATATCCAGCCAACGCTACGCTGTCTGCAACATGTTCGGCATACCAGAGGGTCGGGTAGTTACTGGCGTGTGTTTTGAATTTATCTACAACTGCTTCTGTAGTGTAGGCGGGCTCCTGTAGGGTGTGCTGGCATTTTTCACAGGTACTGCCTATTTCGAGTGGAGAATAACCACCCGAGCAGCCCTGTGGTTTAGTAGTATCGGGGCATTTACTTACTTCAAACCAAGGGTCTCCTTGAAATGCTTTGATAAAAGCCGGGGCAACATTAGCATACTGTTGGTTTATTTCATCTGGAGTATAAAATTCGTTACGACTCATGATCTAGTTCAATACCGCCCATGCGTTGCAGAACCTTGAGAAATTCGGTTTCTTGCTCGTCAGATAATGTAGCACTACCAAGCTGGTGACCTTCATATCCAGTTTCTAAGAAATCTCTGTGTGAAAAGTTAAGATACATTGCAGCTGGACTTCCCTGTTGTGCTTGCTGTCGCTGCATGGCATAGGTAAGAATACCTGCCTCAGTAGAGAACATTGCAGCAAGTTCACGGTAATAGTCAGTATGGCCGTCAGTAAATTCAGCCCCTACACGTTTTCCGTCAATTTCAAGCAACCTACCTGTCATGCGGCTATCCCAGTTATAGGTGCAAATTGCCGCATTAGCTACACTGTCAATAATATCTGCTTCTACTATTACGGGCTTACGTTCGCCGTGCCACGACAAGCCTAGGTCCAACGCTTTACCAATACCAGATATAACTAGTTTTTCATCAACATGTTTTACAACTTCATTGATAGCGTCTCGAGCTTCGGCTGGGTCTATAACGCTTCCGACCCTTTCTAGTGCTAGGCCGCCCGGTTCTTTATTTTCCCAAATATTGTCAGAAATACTTTTGAAAAGTAGTGCAGCCTTAGTTGGGTCTGGGTCTTCAATAACGACATTTTCACCAGTTTTTATGATTTTAGCACTCAGTTCAATCACAATTTTTCCTCTTCTTAGCTATTCTTGTATATGATTATCCTATTTTGCTGCATAACTGCAAGCATAAGCAACTAGGGGCAATCATTTATTCAATCTGAGGTTTCAATTTTTTAAAATCTTAGGTTGAATGCCCAGCCCGGTTTCCCGGGCTGGGCCACAACTACTACTGGGCGAAGTCGGCTACATCTTCTCGTATCACTTGCGGATCGGCTGCAAAGCCTTCCGCAAAATCGACGAGACCAGTCCTCGAGGGTTTATCGAAGAACAATGCCAACACGAGCATCTTGTCGAATTCATTGAAGTCGGTCAGCGGGAATCCGCCGAACAACACCATGATCGCGTGGTCTCGGTCTTGAGTCCACATGTCCGGGAAAATTCGCTTGCGAAAATCCCAGTCGTTTTCGTTGGGCTTGCGTTCCATGCCCATCTCGACCAAAAAGAGATCGAGATTCTCGCCCTGGAAGATGAAGCTGTAGCTGTCGCAGTGGCCTTTCGGCTCTGCACCAGCAAGCAGTTCCTGTGCACGAGTCAGCATGACATCGGGAGTTGCCCCGCGACGCGTGCGGTAGAACTCTTCGTATAGAACGAGCTGGCCTTCTTCGTTTCGATCGATCCGAGTCTTGACCTGACGCCCTTCGATGTAATCGAGATTCAGCACGTGCTCCTGATCCAGATTGATCCATTCATCGACATCGCTGTCAGAAAGGATTGTGTTAGGGTTGTATTGCAAAAGCCCCATGCGATACGAAATTGCCGTTTCGAATGTTGCTTTCGCGATTGCACGAAGCACTTCCTGCTCAGTTTCCT
>CAYGDZ010000003.1:0-26588 GCA_964348805.1 uncultured Candidatus Saccharibacteria bacterium
GCCGACGAGCTAGGTGAAATTGACCTAGGTGAAGGAGTCACCATCCAGGACACCGATGAAATTGAAGAGATTAAGGAGGAGATAGTCTAATGAGTCGTATTATCGCAAACACCAGTATCGCCGACTTTGATGCAGTACGACTAGCCGTTGCTAGTAGCGAGGACATCAAAAAATGGAGTTACGGTGAAGTTACAAAACCAGAAACGATTAACTATCGAACCCAAAAACCTGAACGTGATGGATTGTTCTGCGAGAGGATCTTTGGTCCAGTCAAAGACATCAACCCACACGATGCCAAGCTAAAAGGTGTTCGTTCTCGCGAAGCAGCAGTTGATAAGAGTGGTGAACTAGTCACCCGATCAATTGTTCGTCGTGAACGAATGGGCCACATTACATTGGCCGCACCAGTTGCACACATTTGGTTCATGCGTGGCACACCATCAGCAATGGGGCTACTACTAGGTATGACAGTTCGTAACCTAGAACGTGTAGCTTACTTTGCCAGCTATGTCATTTTGGATGTAGACACCGAAAAGCGCGAACAATTACTAGCTGACGCCGAAGCTGAATTAGAAGCCGGCACTGCAGCTATCAAGATCCGCTATGAAAAAGAAGCCGAGGACGAGAAGGCTGATGTCAAGAAACTAGCTGCCGAGCAAACCAAAGAGCTAGAAGATCTAGCCGAAGCATTTGCGGTTAAAAAATCTCAACTCGACGGCTTGGTAAAATCAGCACTACTAGGCGAAATCGAATATCGTAACCTACCTGATGAATATGCAGATATTGTCAAAGTTGGTATGGGTGGTGAAGCCCTAAAAGCTTTGCTAGAACAAATCGATCTAGACAAGCTGATCAAAGATTTGAGCGAGGAAGCTACTGCCAGCAAAGGCCAAAAGCAAAAGAAAATTCTAAAACGTTTGAAGGTTCTAGAAGGCATGCAACGTGCTGGTATCAAACCTATCAACATGACAACAGTTGTTCTGCCTGTTATTCCACCAGACCTACGTCCGATGGTTCAGCTAACAGGTGGTCGTTTCGCGACATCTGATCTAAATGATCTTTATCGTCGTGTAATCAACCGTAACAACCGTCTAAAGAAACTAATTGACCTAAATGCTCCAGAAGTAATTCGCCGTAACGAAATGCGTATGCTTCAGGAAGCTGTTGATGCATTGATCGACAACTCTGCGGCTCGTGGTAACCGTGCGGTTAACGCAACTGGTGGCCGTCGCAAGCTAAAATCACTCAGTGATATGCTAAAAGGTAAACAAGGTCGTTTCCGTCAAAACCTTCTAGGTAAACGTGTTGACTACTCTGGTCGTTCAGTAATTGTTGCTGGTCCAGAGCTAAAGATTCACCAATGTGGTCTGCCAAAACAAATGGCGTTAGAACTGTTTAAACCATTTGTTATTAGCTGGTTACTACGTGGTGATCACGCGCACAACATTCGCAGCGCTACTCGTTTGATCGAAGCCGGTAACACAATCATCTGGGATGCATTGGACGAAGTGATCAAGGGTAAGTACGTACTACTAAACCGTGCGCCATCTCTTCACCGTTTGTCTATCCAGTCTTTCCAACCAAAACTGATCGAAGGTAAAGCAATCCAATTGCACCCTCTGGTTTGTGCTGGATTTAACGCTGACTTTGACGGTGACCAAATGGCTGTTCACTTGCCTCTATCTGACGCTGCACAGGCTGAAGCCCGTGATCTGATGTCTGCTACCAACAACTTGCTAAAACCTGCTGATGGTACGCCAGTGCTTAACATCGCACAGGACATCGTGTTAGGTTGTTACTACCTAACATATCCAAAGCCAGATGCACAGACTGACAAAAAATTGTTTAGCTCTGTTTCAGAGGCTGTTCATGCATACGAAAAGGGAGTTATAAAACTACAAACTCCGATTCGTGTTCACACAAAAGGCCAACTACGTGATACAACGTTGGGTCGCGTGTACTTTAACGAGTCACTAATCAAAGAGTTCCCATACGTCAACGAAGTCATGACTAAAAAGGCACTAAACAAAGTTCTAGCACGTATTTTCGAAAATTACGGTAGCGAACAAACTGCCGTAACTGCCGACAACATCAAAGATCTAGCACTAGAATATGCTACATCTGCCGCCGTATCGACTGGTATGGATGACTACTTTGACGTTCCAGAAATGGACAAATTGATTGACGAAGGTGAAAAACTAGCGACTCAGATTTCTGATCAATTCGAAGAAGGTTTGATCACAGAAGAAGAACGTTACGGCTTAACAGTCAACGCATGGCGTGGTATCGATAAAAAAGCTATCGCAGTTGTCGAAGACAAGCTAAAAGATTCTGACACATCAGTCAGTGTCATGGTGAACTCTGGTGCTCGTGGTAGCATTGATAACATCAAACTTGCGACTGCAATGCTAGGAACAATGGTTGACGCAACTGGTAAAGAAATCGAGTTGCCTATCCGTTCTAGCTTCAAAAAAGGTCTATCACAACTAGAAGCTTTCGTTGCCACTCGTGGTACGCGTAAAGGTTTGATCGACACCGCTCTAAAGACTGCTGACTCTGGCTATCTAACTCGTCGTCTAGTCGACGTTAGCCAAGACGTCTTTACGGTTGAAGAAGATTCAAACGACAATGGCTTCACAATATACCGCAGTGAAACCGAAGAGACCATGATTGAATTTGGCGACCGTCTATACAGTCGTTACGCAGCCGAGAAAATTGGTGATCACGTAAAATCTGGTCAACTAATCACTCGTGAAATTGCAGATGCAATCAATGCTGATAATAAGATTACCGAGGCCCGCATCTTTAGCGTACTAACCGCCAAGAACCTACGTGGTATCCCACAAAAGAGCTACGGACTAGACATGGCAACTGGAAAACTAATCGACGTTGCACAGCCAGTTGGTGTCATCGCAGCTCAGTCTGTTGGTGAACCTGGTACGCAGCTAACCCTACGTAACTTCCACGCATCTGGTGTAGCCGGTGCAGCCGACATCACCCAGGGTCTACCTCGTGTAGACGAGTTGTTCGAAGCCCGAACTCCAAAGGGTGAAGCCTTGCTATCAGAAATCGACGGAACACTTCGTATCTGGGAAGACGGCAACAAATATGTACTGCAAGTCACACCTGCAAAGGCTAAAGTCAAGAAACTAAAGCTAGAAAAACGTAAACCTCAGGTCAAGACTGGAACAGAAGTTCTAGCTGGCGATGTACTGGCAGCCAAAAAAGGCGACGAAGAGCCACTAGTTGCACCATTTGACGGAATCGTTGATGTTACAAAAGAAGAAGTGATTGTTTCTAGCAGTAACCAAACTCCTGCTCGTTACGAAGTCCCTAGCACTCACCAGTTGACTGCAAAGGACGGCGACGTTGTAACCGCTGGCGACCGTTTGACTGCTGGTTCAATCAACCTGCACGATTTGATGCGTCTAAAGAGCATCGAAGCGACTCAACGTTACATCATCAACGACGTTCTACGTATCTATGCATCTCAGGGTCAGAATATTGCTGACAAACACCTAGAGATCATCGTGCGACAGATGTTTAGCCGTGTACAGATCGAAGATCCAGGTGACAGCTTGTTTGTGACTGGTGATATCGTATCTAAAGCTTTGGTTATCGAAGCCAACGAAAACTTGGTAGACGAAAAGAAAGAGCCAGCTCAGTTTACTCAGTTGCTACTAGGTATTACCAAAGTATCAATCTGGAGTGATAGCTTCCTATCTGCTGCTAGTTTCCAAGACACAACTCGTGTACTTATAAACGCAGCTGTAACTGGTCGCCAAGACAACTTGTACGGTCTGAAAGAAAACGTGATCATCGGACGCAAGATTCCTGTTGGAACAGGCGCCCGTGACCTCGCGCTAGATGAAGAATCTGCCGAACTCGACAAAGAGTAGAGACAGCCTAAGGTTGCCAAAAAGTATACCACTTCAATGTGGTATACTTTTTAGTAGTAAGACTTAAGTCACGAAAGGAGGCGCTTCATGCTCCACAACAAACGTATTCGTACTTGGTCAGGCTTTGTCCAGCGTTATATTTTGTAATCACAAAATATAAGATACAAGGAGTTGGATATGATAACAGAAATACAATACACACCCCGTGTGAAGTCAGAAGAATGCATGCAAGCAGTTCGACAAGAGGGTGCATTGCTCTTGCGCGGTTTTGTTAACAACGAGGAGCAATACGAAGTTTACCACGAAGTTTTGGCGCATGATTTGCGACCTGTAGATCGTTCATCAAGTCCAGTCGCTGAACAATTTTGCGATACTGGATGGAAGTTTCGTCAGTCACCGCCACACGTATTTAGTCTTGGTCGAAGAGTGTGCGCCTTAGTACGCCCAGAGTTGCCCCAGTGGTTTATAAACGATATCCGTGCTCAGGTGTATCAACCAGGTGAAGCGGGTATTGATTGGCACAAAGACTACTCTAGAGATCTTAGACTGGTCGCAGTTGCATCATTCAAAGAGCCAGCTCGGTTTGATATAGAGCTCGAAAGTGGACCTACATCATGGGAATTGTTCTCAGGAGACTTGGTACTGATCAGAGGGGCACTCCTAAATAGTCGTGTCGACGATCGACCACGGCATAAAATAGCGCCACCGCAATCGGGCAAAAGACTATCGATTGCTTTTCGACAAGTGGCCAGCGAAGCACCAGATTTGCTTTAAGAGGTTATTTTTGCTACAATACAGGGTGAGTTTCCTCTTTGTACGAGTATGAATAATGCGAGTGTGTACAGATTTTTATTCAGAACAAAGAAAGTGGCCAATATCCATGCTGAAGATATAGCCAAATAAATCAATAACTCAGATTATTACACATTAGTATGATTTGGAGTGAAAACCGAGCACCGACGAGAAGTCGTATAAAGATACGATGAGCGTCGGAGTCGCAGGTTTTCGACCAAAGTATGCAATGTGGGATGATCTGATAAGGAGAATATTTAAGTAAATGCCAACAATCAATCAATTGGTTCGCAAGCCGCGTAAAACGGCTGGCAAAAAGAGTAAAAGCCCTGCACTGGGACGTATCCAAAATACACTCAAAACCCGATATTATGACCAAAACGCACCATTAAAGCGTGGTGTCTGTGTCAAAGTAACTACCAAAACCCCGAAAAAGCCAAACTCAGCCCTACGTAAAGTAGCCCGTGTACGTTTGTCTAACGGCCAAGAAGTCTGGGCATACATCGGTGGCGAAGGTCACAATCTGCAAGAGCACGCAGTTGTGCTAGTTCGTGGTGGACGTGTAAAAGACCTTCCAGGTGTTCGTTACCACATCGTTCGTGGCGCTTTGGACCTTCAGGGTGTTGCCGACCGAAAACAACGCCGCAGCAAATACGGTGCCAAAAAGGAGAGCAAATAATGCCACGTAAAGTAACCAAATCCCTACAACGTCGTCTAGATCCAGACCGCAAATACCAATCTATTTTGGTCCAACGTTTGATCAACAAGAGTATGCGCAACGGTAAAAAGCTACTAGCTGAACGACAAGTTTACGCTGCTCTAGAAATCGCAGCTAAAAAGCTAAAATCAGAGGATCCGCTAGAGGTTTTTGAAACAGCACTAAAGAACGTTTCACCAAGTTTCGAGGTTAAATCTCGTCGTGTTGGTGGTGCAAACTACCAAATTCCTTTCCCTATTCAGGGTCACCGTCAGCTTCACTATGCGTTTTCATGGCTAGTCCAGAGTGCTCGTGCACGCAAAGGCATGCCATACGAACAGCGTCTAGCTGCAGAAATCGTTGATGCCTACAGCCAAGCCGGTGCCGCCTTCAAGAAAAAGGAAGACACCCACAAAATGGCCGAAGCCAACCGTGCATTTGCACACTTTGCCCGCTAAGCAGCTTTGTCGTATAAGTCGGAAAGTACGTTTTCTACATGTTTATGAAGAATCACATTATCTTTTCCGACACTGTTTATTGCAGGGACTTTAATAAAAGGTCTACCATCTTCATCGAGGGCACATAACCAGGCTCTACCGTCGCTTGTATGTAGCACTTCTGCGTTATCTGACCATTTATTAATGGTAGAAATTGTAGGTTCAATCATACCCAGTTCGTTAAGAACCTCATTTTCATCGAGTAAAGAACTGCTTTCAACGGCACCGATACCAATACCCATAGATCTCTCCTGCGCAGGGGTTAGAATGCCTTGCTCTCTAGCGTCATCTATAGAAACACCTTTTTGATCACCAATACCGTCCAGGCCTGACCTCTGAAGGCCTAGATGCTTCGGCTCTTCCGGTAAAGATTGCTCATTCATGACTTTCATTATAGCACAAAACGCTAGTGTTTGCAATAGGGGTAGTCAAAGGGGTGGATATCTGGTACAATTGACAGTAAGTGTTTTTCCCTGTTGTCAAAAATTATTACAGGGGTAACGTAAAAACGAACTAAATTAAAGAGAAGGACTACCAAAGAAACCATTATGGCAGCTAAAAACTATACCCTAGATAAATTCCGTAATATTGGCATTATTGCTCATATTGACGCCGGAAAAACCACCACCACCGAAGGTATTTTGTACCGAACAGGTCTATCACACAAAATTGGTGCAGTTCACGAAGGTGAAACTACAACTGACTGGATGGAGCAAGAGCGTGAACGTGGTATCACAATTACATCTGCTGCTGTGACTTGTTTTTGGAAAGATCACAAAATCAACATTATCGACACTCCTGGTCATATCGACTTTACGGCCGAGGTAGAACGTTCACTACGTGTACTAGATGGTGCTGTGGTGGTATTCGACGGCAAGATGGGTGTAGAAGCCCAAACTGAAACTGTATGGCGCCAAGCCAACAAATACCGTGTGCCTCGTATCTGTTTCATCAATAAGATTAACCAAACTGGTGGTGATTTCTACAAATCACTCGACAGTCTGCACGCACGTCTATCTAAAAAGGCCCTACCTATCCACTTGCCAATTGGTTTTGAAAAAGACATCAATGGTGTTGTTGACCTAGTAGATATGAAAGCTTACACCTACAAAGAATTCTCTGACAACGAACTAGTTGTTGGCGAGATTCCTGCTGATATGGCTGACAAAGCTAAAAATGCACGTCAACTATTGGTTGAATCTGCTGTTGAGGCCGACGACGCATTGTTCGAAAAATACCTAGAAGAAGGCGAAGATTCAATCACTGTTGATGAACTAAAAGCGGCCTTACGTAAAAGCGTACTGACTGGTGAATTCTACCAGTAACCTGTGGTTATGGTCGCGGTGTGATCGTTGAAAAGGTTCTAGATCTAGTTAATGAATACCTACCGAGCCCACTAGATGCTGGTTCTATCTGGGGTACACACCCGAAAACTGGTGACGAAGTTGAACGAAAACCTGACGACAAAGAACCACTAGCGGCACTGGCATTCAAAATTGCTAACGACCCATTTGTCGGAAAACTAATCTTTATTCGTGTTTATAGCGGTAAAGTCGCTGCTGGTAGCTATGTACTAAACACCACAACTGGCGACAAAGAGCGTATCGGCCGAATCGTTCGTATGCATGCTGACAAGCGTGAAGACATTAACGAAATTGCCGCTGGTGACATCGCTGCTGTTGTAGGGCTAAAAAACACTACAACTGGTACAACACTGGCTGACGTCGCAAAGCCAATAACCCTAGAGAGCATTGACTTCCCAGAACCTCCAGTCGCTATTGCGATTGAGCCTAAAACCAAAGCAGACCAAGAGAAGATGAGCTTAGCGTTGCAACGTCTATCAGAGGAAGACCCGACTTTCCGTGTCCACACTGACGAAGAAACTGGGCAAACAATTATTTCTGGAATGGGTGAATTACACCTAGATATCATTGTTGATCGTATGAAGCGTGAGTTTAAGGTTGAAGCTAATATCGGTCAGCCTCAAGTTGCTTTCCGTGAAACTATCAAGGCTAGCACTGAAGTGCAAGGTAAATACATCAAACAATCCGGTGGTCGTGGACAATACGGTGACGTATGGCTACGCCTAGAGCCGAACGAACCTGGTAAAGGATTCGAATTCTTTGACGAGATCAAAGGTGGTGTTGTACCGCAGGAATACCGAAAACCTGTACAAAACGGTATCATCGAAACGCTTGATGGTGGTGTGATTGCCGGCTACCCTGTTGTAGACGTCAAAGCGACACTATACGACGGTAGTTATCACGATGTTGACTCTAGCGAGCTTGCCTTTAAAATGGCTGGTGCGCTAGCTACTCGAACAGGTGTCAAACAAGCTAAACCAGTACTGCTAGAGCCTGTTATGAAAGTTGAAGTCACGACTCCTGAAGAGTTCATGGGTGATGTCATCGGCGACCTCAACTCTCGTCGTGGACGAATCGAAAGTATGGAAGACCGCATGGGCGCCAAAGTTGTGACTGGTTTTGTGCCACTAGCAAGTATGTTTGGTTACACAACTGACCTACGTTCAATGTCTCAGGGACGTGCAGCATCTGCGATGGAGCTGGCACAGTACGAAGAAGTTCCGCCAAACGTTGCTCAGGAAATCATCGAAAAACGCGCTAAATAGAGGATAACTATGAAAGTCTCGGTTGACACAGAAAAGCTGACAAGGGGGCTTGAAGCTGGTGTATCCGAAGCTAGGATTGTATCTCCAGATTTCCCGCGTGATGACATATTGCGCATTATGCCTTGTGGGTTAGTAGCGTCCGCAATTAGCGAGTACCTAAAAAAAGAAGACATACCGCACCAACTTGTTATTAGTGAGCCTGATCTTTGGTTTGAACCCGACATGAGGCATGTATTTCCAATTGTAGGAGCAAACCCCAATAGTTCAGTAGTTGTTGATGCTGCCTACAGTCAGTTTTTGGATTTTACAGGAATTAATACACTCAACACAACTCAACTTGATGCTGATTTATTCCCTGAAAAAAAGATTCTTGACTTTCGTCTCCAGGAGCTCGACGAAACGGTAGACTGGCTGGCTTTGTGGGCTGAAGCATTTCGTCAGGTAGAGCCTTACTTTGCCAACGCTAAACCTGGTCCTCTGAGCAATGTCAGTAATCAAGCAATTCGCGTTAGTTTTAGTAAAATATGGAATCCACATAATCTGTCACCATGGCATCCACCCCAACATGTTATCAAGGATGGTCGTGCGGTGAGCAAAAGTATCCCTAGTGGTGCGATAGCTATTTCGTAATAATATCGATAGATTTCACTCATAAACAGTGATATAATTAGAGTATAACTAAGGAGGAATCTTATATGGAAATTATTGGTATCGTGATTGCAGTTCTCGTTGTGGTATTTGTCGTCTTTTTGTGGGCAACATACAACGGACTAGTCACACTACGTAACCGTGTAGAAGAAGCGTGGAGTGATATCACAGTACAATTAAAGCGTCGTTTGGATCTAGTACCAAACTTGATTGAAAGCGTTAAAGGCTATGCCAAGCACGAAAAGGAAGTTTTCAACGAAGTTACTGAAGCTCGTGCAAACACTCTGAAAGCCGAAGGTGTCAAAGAGACAGCGGAGGCCGAGAATCAATTCGAGGCCGCATTGAAGAGTCTGTTTGCAGTATCCGAAGCCTATCCACAACTACGTGCTAGCGAAAACTTTCAACAATTGCAGGCCGAGCTAGTCGATACCGAAGACAAGATCCAAGCTAGTCGTCGTTTCTATAACGGCGGTGTTCGTGATCTCAACACAAAGATTGAACTATTTCCTAACAACCTCTTTGCTGGTATCTTCGGATTCCAGAAAAAAGAATTTTTCGAACTAGACGAAGTCGAACAGAAAAAGGCCGACAAGCCAGTCGACGTAAAATTCTAATTTTTATCACGTAGGAGCAAGCCCAAATGTATTCATCTATTGCTGCCAACAAGCGTAACACTATATTGATTATGTTCATGTTCGTGTTTGTTATTGCTGGCCTAGGCTGGGGAATTAGCTTGTATTACGGCGAACCTACACTGCTGTATTATGTTGCTGTCGGTGCCCTGATATACGCTGTTATACAATATTACACCGCTAGCAAACTTGCGCTGGCAGTGACAGGCGCCAATCCAATAGAAAAAAAAGACAATCCACGTCTGTATCGCATAGTAGAAAACCTCAGTATTGCGACAGGTTTGCCGACTCCAAAAATCTATGTGATTGATGACCCGTCACCAAATGCTTTTGCTACGGGTCGAGACCCGAAACATGCCAGCGTTGCAGCAACAACAGGTTTGCTAGATGTTATGGATGATCGTGAGCTCGAGGCCGTCATGGCACACGAAATGGGACACGTACAGAACTATGATATTCGTGTCAGTATGATCGTGTTTGGGTTGGTTGCTGCAATTGGTCTGATTTCGGATGTGATGCTGAGAATGATGTTTTTTAGTGATAACAAAAATAACTCATCACCAATATTTATGCTAATCGGTATTGTAGCTATCATTTTGGCACCAATCGTTGCGCTGCTAGTACAAGCCGCAGTTTCACGACAGCGTGAATATCTGGCAGATTCTACCGGCGCTATGACAACACGTTATCCAGAAGGTTTGGCTAGTGCGTTGGAAAAACTTCAAAAGCACACTCGTCCAATGAAACGTCAAAATGGCTCTACCGCGCACTTGTTTTTCAGCAATCCTATGCGATCTGGATTCTTTAGCAAGATATTTAGTACCCATCCACCTTTGCAGGATAGGATAGATCGTTTGCGCGCTAACGAGACCAAGATGTAATGGCAAAAAAATCATCAGCGCAAACAAAAATATTTAATACCGCTAAACGGCCTTACGCAAAGGCAAAAAAACGCTACACAAATTTTCTATCAAGACGACCTCATCGCACTTTTAGACTGACTCGTCGTCGTGATTATAAACGTGATTGGGACATGCCGGGCTATATAGCATTTACAAATCAAGTTAGACAAATGTTATGGGGGCATAAATGGCTATTCACGAAATTTCTAGCGCTTTATTCCTTGTTTAGCTTTTTGATTGTAGGTGTATTATCACAAGATAATTTCAATCTACTAAACAAAACAGTCAACCAGCTTGGTGGCAATGTTGTCGCAGGCGAGCTCAGTAGCATTGTCCAGAACGTTGCGATATTCGCTGGTATTTTTAGTGGTGCATTCAACCAGACCCTGACCGAATCTCAACAAGTTTACAGTGGGCTGTTACTGCTGATAGGCTGGTTAACAATTGTCTGGTTGCTGAGGCAAATAATGGCTGGTCACAAAAAATTAAAACTACGTGACGGGTTGTATTCATCTGGATCACCGCTGGTATCTACGTTTTTGCTTTTTCTAGTATTTTTCGTTCAGCTCATTCCCTTTGCACTAGCATTGATTGCCTATGGAGTTGCTGATAGTGCAGATGTATTTGGCGACGTTCTATTCACTACAATGTTTTGGATAGTCGAGCTAATATTGGTAGTTATATCTATGTATTGGATCACCAGTACTACCATTGCACTGGTTGTTGTAACACTACCTGGGATGTATCCATTCCAAGCCCTAAAGGCTGCCGGAGATTTAGCAATAGGCCGCCGTCTGCGCTTGCTGTATCGTCTGGCCTGGCTGCTACTAACTATTGTTGTGATATGGGCGGTTATAATATTGCCATTTATACTGCTGTCACAAATCAGCTGGCTGTCTAGTTTGCCTATCATACCAGTAGTTGCGTTGCTACTAAATTCATTCACTGTACTGTGGACTGCCTCGTACGTTTATTTGCTATACAGAAAGTTGGTTAGTGATGGCTCAAAACCGGCTTGATGAGATAAAGAAACAACTAAACCAGTGGGCTTATGATTATTATGTTCTAGATCAGCCTAGTGTTGATGACGCGGTGTATGATGGATTGTTCAGTGAGCTAAAAGGAATCGAGCATGAACATCCAGAATTAATAACAAGCGACAGTCCAACTCAGCGAGTTGGAGGTGAGCCAGCAAAAGGTTTTGAAAAGTTCACACACAAATCTAGAATGATGAGCATGCTAGATTGTTTTGGTGACGACGAAGCCCTGGCGTGGTTCGAACGTATTAAAAAATTAGATACGCGTGTTGTTAATTGTGAATTTTGGGTTGATTCGAAAAAAGACGGTCTTGCCTGCGCTTTACATTATCAGGACGGTCTATTGGTCCGAGCTGTTACACGTGGCGATGGTACAGTTGGCGAGGTTGTAACGGCAAATGTCAAAACAATACCGAACGTACCACTACGACTTTACGGTGATCATGCATTTACTCGTGGCCACACCGAGATCCGCGGCGAAATTATCATGACGAAATCAGAGTTCGAAAAGCTCAACAAAAAACAAAAAGCCGCAGACAAGCCCGAGTATGCAAATCCACGTAACCTCGCCGCTGGTACTATACGCCAGCTAGACTCGCGACTGGTGGCCGAGCGACCGCTACGTTTTCATGGCTATGATCTACTGCGCGAGAATACGGACGAAGTACCAACAAATGAATTTGCATATCAAACAATGAAAAAATTGGGCATTACTGTGGGTGTTGTTGCTCACGTCGAAAAATCATTTGATGATGTGTTAAAGTATGCCGCCGAATTTTCAACCAAGCGTGATACTTTGCCCTATCATACCGACGGTCTAGCGGTAAAAATAAATGATCGCCAGATACAAGCAGACTTGGGCGTGGTTGGCAAAAACCCACGCGGTACGATTGCCTATAAATACCCGGCTGAAACTACTACAACTGTAGTCGAGGACATTGTCATCTCAATTGGGCGAACTGGTGCTGCCACCCCCGTTGCAGTATTCAAACCTGTTAATCTAGCAGGCACAACTGTGCAGCACGCCAGCCTGCACAACGCTGATGAGATTGCTCGTTTAGATGTTAGAATTGGCGACACGGTTGTGATATTCAAGGCTGGTGAAATAATACCGCAAGTCGAAAGCGTGATCGAAAAACTTCGCCCAAAAAATGCTAAAAGTTTTGACTTTGCCAAAGAGTTAAAGCGCCAATACCCAGAGCTAGAATTTATACGACCCGAAGGCGAAGCAGTGTACCGCGTCAAAGGTGCAACTGGGCCGATACTGCTAAAGCGTGCAGTGCAGCATTTTGCATCAAAAGGCGCACTAGATATTGATACATTGGGTGAAAAGAATGTCGTTGCATTGGTTGACGCAGGTCTGGTCAAAGATTTAGCAGATATTTATTTACTAACAAAAGATCAGCTACTACAGCTCGATCGTTTTGCAGAAATTTCTGCACAAAAATTAATCGGTGCGATTGCTGACAAAAAATATCCCGAGTTGCCACGGTTCATTTTCGGCATAGGTATACGGCATGTAGGTGCACAAACTGCCATCGATTTATCACATGCATTTAAATCTATCGCAGGCTTGCAAAACGCGACACTGGACGAGCTAAAAGCCGTCGATGGCGTCGGTGAGATTGTAGCTGAGAGTATTTCAGCTTGGTTCGCAGATCCGGACAACATTGAACTAATAGAAAAATTTAGCACAGTTGGTGTTCGTCCAAAATACCATGACACATCAGGTGGTAAACTAGCTGGCCAATCATTTGTAATTACTGGCAGCCTAGAATCTATGAGTCGTGACGAAGCCGCTGACAAGATCCGCGGGCTTGGTGGTACTTTCCAAACCTCAGTAGCCAAAGACACGACTTATCTGGTAGCGGGCGGTAAAGTCGGTGCATCGAAACTGCAAAAAGCCGCACAATATGGTACAAAGGTAATAGACGAGAAAAATTTGATGGAGATCATAGAATAATGCCAACATTTATACTAAACAAGTTAATACGTGATAAATTACCGATGTTCTATGAGTCAATCGGCCAAAAAGCTAACCTACGGATATTACCAAAAGAAGAACATACTCAAGCGTTGCTGGATAAGATCGTAGAAGAGGTTAATGAAATACCAGATACAGATATAACCAAAAAAAAATTGATCGAGGAAATAGCTGATATCCAACAGGCAATCGACGATTTAGAAAAACTACACGATATATCACCTGCGGATATCGCCAAAGCCCAAAAGGCAAAGAACGAGTACAAAGGCGGCTTTTCAAAAGGTATATTCATCGAAGCATTAGAGCTGCAAGAAAACGACACTTGGATAGATTACTATCGCGCCGAACCTGATAGGTTTCCAGAGTTTAAAAAGAAGTGAAGTAGCTATTATTTCACTAACTAGAACAATAACTTGATTGTTGCGTCAGATACAGCAAGTGGCTTTTCATGAAATGATCTGTCTCTAGAGCTATTGTCCAAAGGTCTATGAATATGTCGTGCGACTATGCGTTTATCAACGCCTTTATCTATAAGAATGCGGACTAACTCGTGCCTAGCTGCTATATTAAATCTATCTAGATAGGATAATAAACCAGAGATACTGCGCCCCACTTTTTCTTGGGACTCAATCAAAGCTGCCACATACTGTTCTGTGACTGAACTTCTAGGTACTACCCCAATTATGTCATCAATATTATTTTCTATAGCATTTTCCACTATCAAATTGGTATCAAAACCTTGTTTTTGTAGGTTCTCAAAGTATCCTTTTGGTGACCACATTGTGATAATCTCTCTTAACATCCCGTCTCTCAGGTGTATACCGTCTACTTTGCCTTCATAAAATAGTGATTGTGCAATCTGGGAATCAACTAGTCCTGAAAAATTATCTATGTATGAAAAAAAGTTAGGAAAGCTCATTAATTTGCTCTTTACACGTTTCCTGCATGCAGCCTCGAATATTTCTACATGATCTTCTGGTCTAAATGACTTAGCAATTTTACTGACGGTATCTAGTGTGTTTTCGTCATCTTGTGCGGCAATGTATTCCAAGGCCACCTCTTTAGGTAGATCTATAAATAGCCTTTCAGATGTGGTTTCCCGGTTGATCCCTCTGTCATTATGTCCTCGATAAGCTATAGACTCAAGAGCTAATACGGCTGGATTTTGACCATCCTTACGGGCTTGTGGCACATAACCATTTACTAGGTAATCATACACAGACTTATCGAGTTCCTTGAGTTTAGGTAGTAGGTAGAATATAACGTCCGCAGCATTATCCACAGACTCTATGTAAAATGCCGCAATCTTATTACTATCTACGTTTTGCATTTTCTCTAGATAATGAATGAAAAAGTACTGATCATCCAAAACAAGGTCTACATCGCCAGAAGCTTCGAAAAGGGCATCAACTATTTTATTGTGATCAACATCACCGAATTTCTCTAGGTTGTCAGCGATAGCATATATAATGTATGATATTTCTTCTCCGCTGATATCTTGATCATGGCCGTCAATAAATTCTATCAAAGCATCATACAATTCGCCATGATCTAGCTCTGCTTCACTATCTCCCATGACCGTTTTCATGTCCTGCATGAAATCGCGCGATTCTCTAATTTCTGCGAATAATGAATCGAGTAAGGTGAATTTATTAGTATCGCCTACGGGTTTATTCGTACTTTTGCCTAGTAGCGGGCTAAGGCCATATAATATCAGGACATCTTCCCTATTGATAGGCTGGGTAGGGTCTATCCTGAGTTTTTCATACAAGTCGACCATTGCCTGTTGATTTTCGATGCAAAGCTTTTCTAGTACGGACTCATTAAAGGTAGGCTTTTCAGTAACCCGATCTATCGCACCATTTTTTACATTTCCGCTCATTAAGTTAATTTTATATGACTTTTTACGATGAGTCAAACCTATTGCAGAAAATAAAAATACCCTCGTCAAGCGAGGGTATTTTTATGCTCAGTTACTATTAGTAACGTGGTTTTTCTTCACGTGGACGAGCCTCGTTAACGGTGATTTCTCGTCCGTCAAGCTGAGAGCTGTTCAAAGTGTCGATAGCCTTTTTTGCGTCATCATCATTTTCAAACTCAACAAAGCCAAAGCCGCGTGAACGACCTGATTCACGGTCAGTTACGACACGTGCGCTTAGTACTGTACCAGCTGCTTCAAAGTGAGCTTTCAAATTGTCATCAGTAGTGGCCCAAGCCAAGCTACCAACAAAAAGTTTAGTTGCCATTGATTTCAAATTTCCTATTGTCTATATGTAAAATGTCAGTTCGACCGGGTTCCAAGAGTTTTTGAATTATCTCTTTATTACTTTCCTAACACCCGTAGTCTAACATACCACGGTGTAAAACACCACAACAAAACGCTTGCGTTTTTTGTTCGTATTTGCCATAATCTCACTTGGATATGCTGATGCGCCAATAAAACGAGGCTCGTTGACCGACGAAAATAAACAATACTTTCACCACACACCTAGAGCCTCAGGGTGGGCGCGCATCAACCCTTTAACCGTCTCTTTTCAGAGGCGGTTTTGTTTGGTATAGTAATACTCCTCGGGGCATTAGCTCATTTGGCTAGAGCGCTTCGCTGGCAGCGAAGAGGTGGGCGGTTCGAATCCGCCATGCTCCACCACATATTTTCGATTTTTTCCTAACCCAGCTAGATGGCGTATAATATGTATACAAGTTATGTTTAAAAATTATATCCAAAAACACATAGAAAAATACGCCCGCAAATATTTGGCTAAACATAAACCAAAGTTGATATTAGTTACTGGTAGTGTTGGCAAAACTAGCACTAAACTAGCAATCGCGACTGTTCTGTCTGAAAAGTACCGAGTCCGCGTGCATGAAGGCAACTACAATACACATATGAGTGTGCCATTGGGTATTTTGGGTATTGCCTATCCTGATAACATTCGATCGATCAGCGCGTGGCTCAGTGTCCGTAAAGCCGCCAAACAGCGGATTCGGGCAAAGCAAAGTGATTGTGATGTTATAGTCCAAGAGCTCGGTACAGATAAACCAGGTGATATTGCGCATTTTGGCACGTATTTACATGGTGATGTCGCAGTTGTGACCGCTGTCTCGCCTGAACATATGGAATTTTTCAAAACCATTGATGCCGTTGCTCGCGAAGAATTAGAAGTCAGCAACTTTTCTAGCATAACTGCGATCAATCGTGACGATATAGACGGCAAGTTCGCCGAGCTAGTCACCAACCCAGAATTTGACACCTATGGGCTCGGCGGTGCGGCCGAATACAGATTTTTGATAGAGGACCAGAAGGTAGGCAGCTACAAAGGAAAACTAATAACTCCATCGCTGGGGGATATTCCAGCCGAGTTACACGTCACTAGCGAATCAGGTGTAAAGGCAGCTGTAGCTGCTGGCTTTGTGGCAGAGCGGCTGGGCATGGAGCCTGAGGAGATTGCATCGGGCCTAGCCAAGATAACACCGCCGCCTGGTCGCATGAATATTTTGCGCGGCCTAAAAGGCGTGACTATTATTGACGATAGCTACAATTCTAGCCCACTAGCGGTCCAAGCTGCGCTCAGTACCTTATATAAGCTAGAAACTCCACAGCGTATCGCAGTTCTAGGCGATATGAACGAACTGGGCGACGTGTCGTTGTCCGAGCATCAAAATATTGGCAAGTTATGCAATAGTAACCTGCTGAGCTGGGTAGTTACGATTGGCGAGCAATCGGAAAAATACTTGGCACCTGCAGCAAAAGCCAACGGCTGTCAGGTTAAAAGTTTTCGCGATCCTATCAGTGCCGGTACATTTGTTCACAAAGTTATCGAAAAAGGCGCAGTAGTTCTTTTCAAAGGTTCACAAAATGGTGTTTTTTCCGAAGAGGCCATAAAGCCAATCTTGCACGATACTGCAGATGAAAAATATTTAGTCCGTCAAAGCCCCGACTGGTTAGCCAAAAAAGCCGAGCAATTTGATGCATTCAAGGTGTAGTGTTATATTTAAACAATAAAGATAAGCATAAAGAGGAACACATGCCAGATCCGATAGACAATATAAATAATGATCCGAATGATATAAAGCCTCAAGATACAACAAACACACCACAGCCAACTACTAGCTTGTACTCTGATCCTAGTAACAACACTCCCGACCCAACTTTTCCAACCAGTCCAACTGTTGAAAGGGCTCCATTATCCTCATCGCCTAGTGCCGTATCAACGGTAAGTGTCCCTAGTAACGACACTCCATTTGTTCCTGACGAAACACCAAAAAAGAGTAAAAAGAAACTAATAATTGGCATAGTAATTGCCGTTATCGCAGTGCTGGGCCTCAGTGGCACCACTGCTTTTGCGTTTTATTACAATAATCCTGAAAAGGTGGTTGCAGATGCGCTAGTTAATGTCGTAACAGCTAGAACTCAAATATCTAGTGGTTCATATACATACTCGGACTCAAAAAATAAAGGTAAAGTATCACTAACTTTTGATAGCAAATCAGACACGCCAAATTTCAAAGGCCAGCTAGATGCAAAGTTAAAAGTTGATTACGAAAAATACAAATTTGATTTAGGCGGCAGTGGGGTACTGTCAGAAAAGGGTAATGCGTATTTTAAATTCGATGGTTTAGAAGAAATTACTAACAAGTATTTAAATGAACCTGAGATAAAAGCCTACACTGACCGATCTCCAGAATTAAAGAATGACATAGTTGCACTAGTTAAAAAAATAGATGGCCAGTACGTAAAGCTTGAAAAATCTGATATACAAAATTTTTGGAAAAAGTATGATCACAAAAAAGCCTCAGCCTGTTATACCAAGGTATTTGATACGTTAGATAAAAATCCATCACAGAAGAAAGAGATCCAAGATGCCTATGGCAATAATAAATTTGTTTTAATAAAGGATCAGGGTAGCGAGAATATTGCCGGTACGGATAGCGTAAAGTACGGTATTAATATAGATTTAAAAAAGTATTATCATGCCAGCGATGCATTTGATCAAACAACTTTTTCGAAAAGCCTGCAAAAGTGTAACGATCAACTCAGCGACACAGCAACCGACGACTACAAACCTACAGAGCAAGAGAAAAAAGAAGAACGAAAATATCGCGACGAATCGGCCGAAGAGCAGCAAAAAGACTTCGACAAAACAAAGGTTAATATTTGGATTTCAAGATGGGATCATCAGTTTACAAAAACAACAGCAGACTATACTGACACAGAAAACAAAACCAACTACTCGCTCAGTATTAATTACAAGCAAAATCAACTGATTACGGTAAAAGACCCCAAAGGTGCTATTTCTATGAAAGAATTCCAGGCTGATATTGACAAAATACAATCCGACATCAGCAAGCTATCAGGGGGAGAGTACGTAAGTGCGGCAGTATCCAAGAATCAAACAAACGCGACTGCTATTCAAAAGAAAGCCGAAGCATACGCAGCAGATACTGGTGCAGGTAGTTACCCAACATTAGAACAGCTAAAGGCCGACAGAGGCGTAGCAAAGCTTCCCGAAAGCTTATTGGTCGTCATTAGTAATGAAGCTCCCGACAGCTCACATCAGGACCGAGTCCAGTATAAAGTGTGTAGCGGCAGCAGCGGATATAGTATTTACTATTGGGATGTTGCAAAGAATTCTATCTCCGAAGCCATTGGCTATGGTTGTAATGATCCCACTATCTAACCTGTTATAATATAAAACATGCAAAGATATGATCCGAAAGCTATTGAGTCTAAATGGCAAGAAAAATGGGAGCAAGACGGCACATATGTCGTTGATCTTGCTGATCATAGCAAACCAAAATATTACGGCATGAGTATGCTACCCGGCATAACTGGTGCAGGTATACATATTGGCCATGGGCGGACATTTCAGTTTAGTGACATCAAGGTTCGCGCCAAGCGTCAACAAGGTTTCAATGCTTATAACCCTATCGGCTGGGACAGTTTTGGCTTGCCAGTTGAAAACTATGCGATCAAGGTTGGCAAACAACCGCGCATTGCACACGACGAAGCCAAAGAAAATTTTAAAACCCAGTTAAAGCGTTTGGGCTATAGCTATGACTGGACAAAAGAAATCAGCACTGCCGATCCACAGTATTACAAGTGGACACAGTGGATATTTAATAAACTATATGAAAATGGCTTAGCGTATCAAAAAGAATCTGCCCAGTGGTGGTGCGAAACAGACCAAACAGTCTTGGCGAACGAGCAAGTTGAAGCTGGAAAATGTTGGCGCTGCGGCAATCAGGTGACCAAAAAGAACCTAAAACAATGGTTTTTCAAGATCACTGAATATGCTGACGAAATCCTGGATGCGACCGACGATTTGAATTGGACCGAAATGGTCAAGACCATGCAAAAAAATTGGATCGGTAAATCTCAGGGTGCTGAAGCTGATTTTCAAATTGATGGCAGTGAAAAATCGATCAAAATTTTCACAACTAGAGCCGATACATTATTCGGAGCAACCTTTTTAGTGCTGGCTCCAGAACACGAACTAGTAACTACAATAACAACTGACGAAAATAAATCAGTAGTAGAAAAGTATATTACTCAAACTGCGAGCAAAAGCGAAATTGAGCGCCAGGAAAACAAGGACAAGACAGGAGTCTTTACTGGTAGTCATGCAATAAACCCAGTAAACGGCGAAAAAATTCCAATTTGGATCGCTGACTATGTATTGACTGGTTATGGAACTGGCGCAATTATGGCCGTCCCAGCACATGACGAACGTGACAATGAGTTTGCCCAGAAATTTGATATACCAATACGCACAGTTATCAATCCTGTCTCTATTCGCGAAGACGCCAAAGACAAAACTGACTTTAAGAAAAAGAAAAAAGTTGTAGTACTAGTTGAGAATAATAAAGGCGATCTACTAACTATCAATTGGGGTCCAAAGTTTGGTGGTCGATTGACTATCGGCGGAACTATAGAAGGTGATGAATCACCAGAGATAACAGCACTGCGTGAAGTTACCGAAGAGACTGGCTATACAGATCTCGAAGTTATTTCTATTGGGGATGAAACATACTATTACAAATACTATGCGTTTTCAAAAGACGAAGCCCATGATGTGCAAGCTTATTTTGTCCATGCAAAATTAAAAAGTAATAACATAAAAAGCCAACAACTAGACGAGTCTGAGAAAGACAAGTTCAAAGTTGAGTGGGTTACGCGTGAGGTTGCAGAAAAAGAAATAGTTGAGCCACTACATAGGTACGGTTTCGATAAATTCATAAATGGAAATTGCTATAAAGGCGAAGGTGTACTAACCAACTCTGGTCAATTCGATGGCATGACAACCGATCAAGCTCGTGAAGAAATCGTCGCGTGGTTGGAACAGCAAAAACTAGGCAACAGCAAGATCCAATACAAAATGCGCGACTGGTTGATATCTCGTCAACGTTATTGGGGTGCGCCAATACCGATGATTCATTGCGAGAATGACGGTGCAGTACCTGTCCCAGACAACGATCTGCCAGTGATCTTGCCAGAAGTCGATGATTACAAACCGACAGGCGGCAGTACTTCCGTATTAGCCACAGTTGACGACTGGGTGAATACAACTTGTCCGAAATGTGGTGGCCCAGCCAAGCGCGAAACTGACACAATGGATGGCTATGCTTGCAGTAGCTGGTATTTCTTGCGCTACCTAGACCCTACAAACGATCAACAAGCTTGGGATCCAGAGCAGATAAAACATTGGGCGCCAGTTGATTTTTATAATGGCGCTGATCATGCAGTTGCACACCTACTATATGCGCGTTTCTGGATGCGATTCTTTCACAAGCTCGGCCTAGTCCCAACGCCCGAACCATTCAAACGAATGATGTATAACGCCTATATCATGGCGCCAGATGGCCGCAAGATGAGCAAAAGCCTAGGCAATGTCATCGACCCAATGGAAGTTATGGATAGCGGTTACGGTGCCGATAGTTTACGCGTCTATGAAATGTTTATCGCACCATATGATATGGATGCACCTTGGGATACTCGTGGCGTACCTGGAACCTATCGATTCCTAAATCGTGTTTGGAATTTGGTTCAGGAATATATCGAGGCTGGTGATGTCAGCCTCGATGACAAAAACACTGCTGAATTATTAAAGACAGCTCACTATACGGTCAAAAAAGTAACCGAAGATATCGAGAACGACAAATTCAATACTGCGGTCTCTAGCATGATGCAGGCTGTCAACGAATATTACAAATACAAAGAAGATTTTGGCATTGGCAAGAACGAGAATTGGCAGTTTGCAATCGAGAGCTTGCTGCAAGTCCTATCACCATTTGCACCACATATCACCGAAGAGTTATGGTCGCAGCTGGGACACGACAAAACCATCCATATAGACAACTGGCCACAGTGGGACGATAAATATTTAGTCAGTAGCACAATAACTATCCCAGTTCAGGTCAATGGCAAGGTCCGCGCAACATTGAATGTTGCAGCCGATATTAGCGAAGCGGATATTATTGCGCTGGCGAAGGCTAACGAAAAAGTCACACCCCACCTAAAAGGCAATGAACTAAAAAAAGCTATTTATGTACCAAAACGAATAGTTAGTTTAGTGCTGTAGCAAGATCACTACATTTGAGTTTTACTGAGGTTTCAGCTATAATCCTAGTCAAGCGATAGATATAAAGGAAAGGAGTTGTTTTAATGGGACAACCAAAAAAACAAACCAGCATGCGAAAGACTGGGCTTCGACGAAGTCACTTAGTAGTCAAATTAGCACGTGCGGTAAACAGTAAATCACCAGTCAAGGCCTACACAACTAGGCGCGAGAGTGGCAAGAAAAAAGCCTAATTAACAGGCAACTAAAACAGTAATTTTAACAATAAGGAAATAACCTACCGTGGCATCAAACCGTCATCTTGGTCGCATCATTGCACTACAAACTCTGTACGAGGTTGATTTTCGATTGAGTTGTGATGACAAAACGGTCAGCATGGATGAAGTTTACAAACGTAACATTGATAGGTATGAAAAAACCGTCAAGGATAAAGCGTTTGTAAAGCGTTTGGTATATGGAACCCACAAAGACAGCGAAAGCCTGGACAAGCTAATACAGCCGATTGCGCCGGAGTGGCCACTGGCACAAATTGCACGGGTAGATTTGGCTATACTGCGACTGGCATTGTACGAACTGACGCAGATGGATGATGTTGCGCCACCAAAGGTTGTGATCAACGAAGCGGTAGAGTTAGCCAAAGCATTTGGCTCGGATAATTCGTCTAGATTTATCAACGGAGTACTAGGCACAGCCTATCGCACCCTGATTTCCCAGGAAGAAAAGAAGAAATAATGAATGATAAGAATGACGACAACAAGCCTAAGCTAGGCGATCGTGTCAAAAAATACTTTAGCCGTTCACGCGCATCCATACAAGAGCTAGTACGCGAGCCAACTGCTGGTGGTGTTGTGTATCGACAAAACGCCAAAGGCGAAGTAGAAATACTGCTGATCCAAGACGCCAAAGACCGCTGGACTATACCAAAAGGTCACATCGAGGAGGGCGAAACTGCCCAAGAAACTGCCAAGCGTGAAATCGCCGAAGAAGCAGGTTTAAAAGATACTGAAGTCCAGGGATGGTTGGGAAAAATCCATTTTCGTTACCGTCGCGTCAATACCTTAGTTTTGATGACAACACAGATTTATTTGGTAAAAGCCAAGGGTGATACCAATGCAATCAAAAAAGAAGAGTGGATGAATGGTATTAGCTGGTTCCCGTTTTCTGAGGCTTTGGACAAGATAGAATACGAAGACATTGGTAAATTGATGCTACTAGCTAGTAAACGAATTCGCCAAGGCGGTAAGAAATGACGGGTATGGACACAAAACCGTATCAAGATTTCGCTCGTGACACATTGGGAATAGAATTTGATAATATTCAAACACTTGTTACTGCATTTACACATCGTAGCTATGTCAACGAACATCGCAAGAGCACTAGCGAGCACAACGAACGCCTAGAGTTTTTGGGCGATGCCGTATTGGAGCTATCTGTGACGGACTATTTATTTAATAATTTCAGAGAGCCCGAAGGTATCTTGACCTCGTGGCGCGCGGCGTTGGTCCGGACCGAGAGTATCGGCGAATCAGGTGAAAAGATGGGCTACGAACCACTAATGCGCCTAAGCCGCGGTGAAAAACAAGGTAGCGACCGTGCCCGCAAACAAATTTTGGCCAATGCGTTCGAGGCACTGATCGGTGCGATCTATATCGAAAAAGGCTACAAGGCCGCAGATGAATTTATATTGAAACATATCGCCAGCAAGCTAGATTCAATTCTAGAGAGCGGTAGCTGGCGTGACGCAAAATCAGCCTTGCAAGAAGTCGCCCAACGAATCGACAATCACACTCCAGTCTACAAAGTCCTATCCGAGGAAGGTCCAGACCACGACAAAGTATTTACCCTGGGTGTCTATGTCGGCAGTAAGCTAAAAGGCCAAGGTACCGGCAGCTCTAAACAAGCAGCCCAGCAAAAGGCCGCAGAAGCAGCAGTTGAGAAGTACGAAAAAGCAAATTAGTATTGACTTAAAGTGTTTTTATGTGATAAAGTTCTATAGCTCGGAGCTATAGCTCAGTCTGGTAGAGTGTCGGTACGATGCGAGAACACAGTAAGTTGAGTGGCTCACGTTGTATATTTTAGCAATTGTATCGGGAGGCGGTATCAATACGCCTATACTTTGCTAAGAGTTCCGAAGGTCGCTGGTTCGAATCCAGCTAGCTCCATTGGGAGATTCAAGGATCGAATCTTCCAGCCAAGCCGGTGTAGCTCAGTTGGTAGAGCATTGGGTACTGATCCCAAAGGTCGGGGGTTCGAGTCCCCACCACCGGCTTTCGTCAGGAAACGGAGGAATTCCTTCCACTTGGCGCAATGCGGCCATCAGTGCATTCCAGCACTGGTGGCCATTACTATTTTATAGGTTTGACATCTGTTAGCTCTTGGGGTACACTAGGTATCAAGTCTAAACAATAATTTTAAGAAAAGAAGAGAGTTTTATAGATATATGTTAGCTATTCGTTTGCAGCGACTTGGTCGCAAAGGTTATGCAGTTTACCGTATTGCCGTACAGGAATCTCAACGCCACCCTAGCAGCGGTCGTGTTGTTGCCTATGTTGGTTCATACAACCCACACACAAAAGCAGTCAACCTAGACGTCGAGAAAATCGAAAAGTATCTATCTACTGGCGCGCAACCTAGTCCTCGCGTAGTCAAGCTACTAGTTAGTGAAAAGGTCAAACTACCAGCTTGGGTACAAAAAGCTGGCAAGAAAGACAAATCTACACGCAATCCAGAAAAACTTCGCAAAAATCAGCCAGAAGAAGTAGCTGAAGAAGCGCCTGCAGAAGAAACACCCGCAGAGGAACCCGCAACAGAAGCACCAGTAGAACCTGAAGCTACTGAAGAACCAGCTGTCGAAGAAAAGACTGAAGAGATAACCGAGGCTCCAGCCGCCGAAGAGCCAGCCAAAGAAGCTGAAGAATCTGCTAAAACTGAAGCTTAAGCACTTTATTTCAACCAAATTTACAAAAAGTCACTAAGGTGATAAAGTATTTATAAGTTCTTTGGAAAAAGAGTAGTACCTTGTTAATGTAACCTCTCGACACGAAAAGAGAATACCATGTCAGATGTAACACTAAAGCCCAGCACGCAGAGCTGGCATGCACGTCGTTTTTTCGCGACAGAAGGCAAGGTAGGGAAGACCAATCTCTGCTACTACTTTTGGGTAGTGGTAAAGAGTCTTGCCATGAGTTTGATTTCTACCAAAACAGTTAAGTCAATGAGTCGAACCCTGATGAAGATCGGGTTTTGGGCAATCAGTGCCGTGATTGTGCTTGCAGCTAGCATATTTGCTATCGGTTTTGCACTAATGCTTCTGACTTTACTTGGCTCATGGTTGCTTGCATTCATCGCCTGGGCTACTGGTTCAGAGATAGCACCTCAAAACACAATACCGTTTCTTGTGTTACTACGGGGAGACAATACAGCCAATCCTCTCACTCATTCAGATGCACTCTTCTTTGTGTATATGTCGGTTGCTATCGACTTTCTGATTGTGTTAGGTCTGTCAGTGTGGGGTGTAGCTAAATACAACGCAACTCACACAGCCGGTTTTATTCGGCTCAGCTGGGAACGGTTCAAGGTCTGGAAAGACGGCACGGTCGTCTGTCCAATCATCGAGTTCGAAGAGTCGCAGTAGACCGCTTTGAACTTTTGCCCACCGAGGAAACTCGGTGGGCGTTTCACTTTTTGGGTGAATATATTTTACTTTTACTATACGTCTGGGCTACAATAAAGCTATAAACGTAAGCATGGCCGAGGAGGGTACTATCATGTCAAGTATTGACCAACAGTTTATCGAATATATTGTAAAAGAGCTTGTGGGACATCCCGACGATGTAGTTGTCGAGCGTCGTATCGACGAAAAAGGCGTACTGCTAGAACTGACTGTAAACCCAGAAGATCTAGGCCGAGTTATTGGCAAGCGTGGTGTGACCGCGCAGAGCTTACGAACGCTGCTACGCGCCTTAGGAACCAAGAATGATGCTCGTTACAACCTAAAGATTGTAAACAATGATGACTACCAAGGTCCGTCTAATAATGCATCTAGCGCCAAGCCAGCCGATGACGACACAAACGACAGTACACCTGTGGAAGATACAACAGATGAAACTGTGGAAAACGATGCTGCCGAGTCTGACCTAGCTAAAAACACCCGAAAAGAGCTTGCAGACCTAGACGATCTTGATATATAATCATAGGCAGTTCAGGTGATCCACCACGAACATAGTCCTAGGAAAAACGAGGACCACCGATAAAAACAAAAATAGCTCATGCGAGTCAAAAACTTTTACAAAAAA
>CAYGDZ010000004.1:0-26122 GCA_964348805.1 uncultured Candidatus Saccharibacteria bacterium
GTGTATATCTGAGCAACACTGTCACGATATGATGTAAAGACTATCTTTGTGCCGTCTGGGGAGAACGAGGCATTCAGGTCTGCGGATGCGTGATTAGACAAGTTGATCTTGTTACCGCCATCAACATCCATTATGTATACCTCGGTAAATCCACTCGTACCAGCTGTGTAAACTATTTTGTCTCCGTCGGGCGAAAATGAACCACTAGTATTAGTGTAAGGCCCACTGGTAAGCTGCGTCTCGTTAGTACCATCGGTGTTTGCTATATGCAGTTGACCTGTACCAAAGCCCTTTGTGTATAAAATTTTACCGTACTGCGCTAGAGCCTGCGTAGGTTCAGTACTAAAAAACACACCTGTCATGACAAGCACGAACCCAAAAATAATAGCAAAGAATTGTTTTTTCATATAATTTTATGTGTTTTTCTTTTTTCCACCTGACAATTAGTCAGCCTCGCACTTGAGGTTATTATACATACCAGCAACCAAATGTGTCAATTATACCTACTTGCAGGTATGTAGTTTTTAGCATTAACGGCGTTTTTTATAAGAGCTATAGATTGATGCGATTATACAAATTAATCCTACTAGTCCAACTATGACTTCTGGTAGCTCTATGTGGAATAGTTTCAAAAACATGATTGTGCTCAGAAATAAAATCGCCCAGTGAGCACCAGATTCTAAAAATCGATATTGACCCAGTACATTATGTTTAACCATATGTAGAGTTAGCGTTCTGACCCACAATGCACCAATACCTAAACCGATCATAATAATAACAATGTTGTTTGTCAGCGCAAATGCGCCAACAACACCGTCTAGTGAAAAGCTGGCATCTAGAACCTCTAGGTACAGAAACGAACCAAACGCCACCCAACCAACTTGCTTTTTAGCCTCGTTGCGATTTTGCAGTTTTTCCATTAGTACCGTCACTGTATGTAAAAATGAATATATAAAAATCGCTAGACCCATTGAAACACCAACAGGTATCTTTAGATCTGTGGGTAGCAAGGCAATAATAGAAATATACAGCAGAATAATAACAGCTACTTTTATGTGAGGTACTTTAGCAAACTTTGAAAGGAACCGTTCGGCATCTTCCATCCAAAAATGCGAACGTGCAACATTGACAAAGAAAAATGTTGCTACCATGAACAAAAACATGCCACCAAAACCATCTATTATCGGTGCTACCTGATGTAATTTTTTGCCATATTCATCTGGATTATTGATCGCTAGCATAGTTACATCGGACATAGACATGCCTGCCGCTACAGCAACGATAACAATAGGCAATATAAAGCGTATCAAAAATACAGCTATAAATATTCCGACAGTTAGGAAAAGTTTTTGCCATAGTTCAGACATTTTAACCAAAACTCTACTGTTAACAACTGCATTATCTGCACTGAGAGTTATTTCTAGAATGCTCAAAACTATTACTAAAAAGAATGCAGTAGTACCCAAAGCCCAGCCAACCCATAACCATGCCAGTAATGTAATGGCCAGTGGTACTTTATGAAATAACAAAATATTTTTCATAATACGTTACTGTTCTAACAGTGTAAATTCCGTGCTATTACCTATTTTTATCAAGCTAGTTTGCTGCGCGCCTTTGCGCTCTAGTTCATGCGATACACCCATCTTTCTCATAATATCACGCAGACGATTGAGACTATGTGGATTGTTGAAATCTGTGCGCCGAGCAAATTTTTCAATCTTTTGTCCGCTGACTTCGAAATATTCACCGACTTTTTCTACCTGCCAACTAGCTTCTTTTTGAACATTACTTAGGCTGATTGTCGGCATACCTTCGTCTATTACAACTTCTGCATTCCTGGCGGCCTCGGCGCTGCGAGCAGTATCAACCTGAGATGCTAATTCACGCAATAATTCCTTGATATTTTTGTGTGCAGTTGCTGAAATTGCAAACAAAGGCGTTTCAGCCGGTATGACTGATTGCAGTTTTGATAACTGATCGTTGATTATTTCATCGTCCAAACCTTCTACTTTTGTGATGGCAACCACCTCACTGCGACCAACCAAATTTGGGTTGTGGGCTTTTAATTCAGCGCGAATGACTTTGTATGCATCTGCAATCTCATCTGTATAACCATCGATTAGATGCAACAAAACACTGGTTCGATCGACATGACGCAAAAAATCACCACCCAAGCCTTTGCCTTCGGAAGCGCCTTCGATCAAACCTGGTATATCAGCTATTAGCAGAGTCGAGCTGTCGATATCAGCAACTCCCAGGTTTGGTGTAAGGGTAGTAAAGGCATAATCCGCAATCTCTGGCCTGGCATTGCTAACCACACTCAGAAAAGTGGATTTACCCGCATTCGGAAAGCCTATCAGACCAACATCAGCCAGTAAGCGTAGTTCCAATGTAGCCTCGAATGTTTCACCAGGCTCACCTACTTCGGCGACTCGTGGGGCTTGTCGGGTAGAGCTCTTGAAGTGTGCATTACCGAAACCACCCTCCCCACCATTAGCTACAACTACACGTTGGCCATTTTCGGTAATATCAGCAATTACTTCACCATCTCGGCTGACAATAGTTCCTAAAGGTACTTTGACAACTGACGGATCAGCACTTTTACCGCGTCGATCACGCTTTGAACCATTCTCGCCTTTATCGGCCTTTATCTCAGGATGATAACGAAAGTCAATCAGAGTATTGGTATTTTCATCACCAACAAATACTACATCGCCACCATGACCACCATCGCCACCATCAGGGCCTCCATGATCAATATATTTTTCAGTACGAAAACTAACCGCACCATTACCACCACGGCCGGCAACAACTGTCACTTTCGCTGTATCAACAAACATCTGTCATCTATTCTAACAGAGAACTCCCTTTCATTTTTTGGATCAGCAAAAAACGAAACAAAAAACTGACCAGACTGCTATAAAAACATGACGTTACATGAATAGTGCTTTTATGGTTAGCTGCGGAATTCCCGTTGGTCACCCCGACTAGGTCGGGGTAGTCCTCGCCAAGCCAAAAAAATCACTATTCACTCCACTCAGTTTTTACAGAGGCCTGGGTTTAGCTGCAGTGGTTGCGACTAAATGAGCCTACGAAGTTACCGAAGAAATCTGTTTTTGTCGCGTAGCTGAGTCAGCTCAAGGTTTTGCCACACTTTATAAAAAGTGTGAGAGGGTTGTCTTAGTGAATATAGCTATATGATCCGACAGAGCCCGCAGGGATCGTTCGAGTACTCTTGACGTTCCAGCCTGCGTAGTTCATTTCAGAGATAAATATACTGCCGTCAGAGTTAACACTCTCGACAACCGATACGTGACCATAGCCGCCAGCTGCATTGGCTGTTTGCATAACTGCACCAACAGATGGACGGTTGTTTACCAAGAATCCAGATGATCGCGCCAGGCTAGCCCAAGATGATGCATTACCCCACATACCACCGATTGGCATTCCCAGGGCTGCACGACGGTTGTAGGCGTACCATGTACAGTATCCAAAGTCGTAACGGTTACCACCAGAAAGGCCAGCTACGATACTAGCTGCGCTAGCAGAAGCGCCACGACTGCTACTGATACTACTGGCGGTCAGAACAGCCGGTGATCCACCAGGAATAATTAGTTGAGTTCCTGCCGGTATTGCTGATGAAGCCTCAAGGTCATTAAACAGCACGACTCGTTCTTTATTACCATTAAATCTTGCTGCAATACCATCAACTGTATCACCAGCTTGTGCAGTATATACAATTCCGTCTACTGGTGGTATCAACAGATCGCGCCCTGGCTCGATTGCATCGCCCGGTATTCCGTTTGCCCATTTGATTGTGTCGGTTTTTAGACTAAACTTCGCTGCAACACTAGGAGTTGTATCTCCTGGTTGAGCTTTATAGATAGTAAATGATTTCGAAGCAGAGACATTCGATGCAATAATTTGCGGTTTAGAAATTGTCTCGTCGTTAGTTTGAGCCAGCTGGCTCTTAGCACTAAGGGATATAGCCTGATTTGATACGTTATTTGCGATAGGCATGTCAGTTTGTTGAGCTAGATTGGCAGCAAGGTCAGTTGCAACCACTTGGTCAATTGATGGAGTTTCGTCGCTAACAGGGCTAATACCTTGGACACCTTGTTGATCCTGTTTTTCTGCCAACACCAAAGAATCACTGTCTCGGCCAGTGTAAGCCAGACCCACAATAAGTCCAAAAATCAGGACGTAGGCGCTAATAGATGCGAACTTGTTTGATCGCAGTTTTTTAAACCTTGAGGTTGCTTGACGCTTTGCGCCAAGATTCGGGGTTTGATTAATAATCTACTCCTTGTGAATATATTGCTATGTTCACTGCTACCATAGTTTGTCTTTCTTCTACTATCGAGAAAAGGATACATATGTCGACCATTTAATTAGTGCTGTATCCGTGCGACATTTCTGGTAAACCCATGCTGTTTGGTGCTTTTACCCCTGTTGAGATAATACATAAACTGCATGTGCTAAGAAGTAGTATAACAATAATTGACATTATGGTCAATAAGTTGCATTACATTATTTTAGAACATCTGACAGAGTTTTTTGCAGTGTTTTTCAACATTATTTTCATGCTCTTGTAGTGTCATCGAAAAGTAGGTTTTTCCATCGTCACCTGCTACAAAATATAGATATTCGCCTGCGCTAGGGTAAGCTATCGATTGAAGCGCAGAGTAATTCATATTACTGATAGGACCTGGTGGAAGACCGCCGTTTTTACGAGTATTGTAGGGCGAATCAATAGTCACTCTAGGCTCGACCCCTAGTTTTTTTGCTGCATAGACAAAAGTAGGATCACTCTCTAACTTCATACCAATAGATAGGCGTTTATAAAAAACCTGTGCTATCTGAGCTTGGTCTTGTGGGTCACTTGCTTCTTGCTGAACAATCGAAGCTAGTGTGAGCGCTTGATATATATTCAAGCCACGAGCTTGAAGCTTTTCTATTAAACCATCCTTTTGCAAACGTTCGTACAAGGTGTCAATTGATCGCTGAAATAGGGTTTTTAGATCACTGCTAGCAGACATTTCGAAAGTCTCAGGGTAAATATAGCCTTCCAAATCAGCACTTGCTGGCTTGTCTGCTAGTAACGGTGAGTCATATTTTGCATTGAATGCAGCATCTATATCGTCAGATGTATAGCTGTATTTTTTTAGATCTTTCTTGATCTCATCTAATGTACGGCCAGGTGAAATTCTGACATTGAATAGGTCGGTATTGCCTTTTTCTAGGTGCGACACGACCTCCTGAACACTGTAGCTAGGTGATATAACATATGTACCAGTTTGCAGACTAGCGGGCTTGCGAGCTATCTTTAGATACACCACCATAGCTGTACTGCTGCGAATGATCTTGGACTTTTCTAAATTTTGGGCAATTTGTGAATTACCTTCGCCTTTTTTGACGACAAATCTGATACCTTGCTTGCTGCTAGGGTTTGCGGGTTGCAGGTTGAATTGATACCAAACTACTAGCGCAGTTATTATTAGCAAAACGGCGGCACAAATACCTGCGATCCAAACCCACGGCTTTTGATGGATTTTTTTGGTAGGTTCTGGAGCTGACTGATCAGGCTCCAAAATTAATCTCCAGATAATCGCCTAGTATTATTGCAGCCGCATGGGCATCTATCTCGGCCTTTGCATATGGTTTGCCTAGTGACTTTAGATATTTTTCAGCTAAAACAGAAGTTAGGGATTCGTCCTGAAAAACAATCTCGATACCAAATCTGTCTAATTGACGAGCAAAGGCTTTGACTTTGTCGGTTTGTTTAGTGGTTGCTCCGGATTGATTCCTAGGGAAACCAACAACCATAATGGATGGCTCTAGTTCAGCTATGATCTCACGCAAGCGTTCAAATTCTAGACCGTCAACTTCTACTGTAGTGTAGGCGACTGCTATACGGGTTGAGGTGTCAGCATGGGCAACTCCGATACGCTTGTCACCAACATCCAGAGCAATGATTGATTTGCTATTATTAGACGAGCTCTGCTCAGTCATCTTTATCTACCACAAACTTGATTTCAATTTTATCTACACCCGGAGCTGTCGAGACCCAGAATGGGAAAAAGTTAGTTTCTACTTCTTGCACGCCTTCGATAGATTTGATACGTTCACGAATTTCCTCGTAGTTTTTGCCAACTAATTGAGGTTTTATAACTTTTTCATCAACATTTGGACCTATGTAGCCAACTGTTTTTAGGGTGACTCCATTATCATTAAAATCTACAAACTCTAGCTTGGTGATACCGTTATCGAAAACTTTTTGATTCTTTTCTGTTTCAATTTCTTCTTTCAGGATAGAATTTAGAATCTTATTTACATCATCTTTTTTCAGAGCCGTTAGCGTGTACGTTATCTCGACGGTTAGCTTTGCGTTTGAAGCCTCGTTACCACTAGCCGGTGATGATGTGGTTGTGGTTGGATCTGATTTGTAACTTTTTTCTATAATGACGTATTTTTTATCATCGAACTTGTCCTCTAGCTCTTTGCGACCAGCCTCGCCATTTTGTTCTATGATTTTGGCTCGGGCACTATTGATATCGCTATCCGAAACAACTGTTACGGTCTTTTTGCTACCACCACTAAACGAAGAACTATTCCTACCGCTGATCAGAGAGGACTGTCCGGCAACCGTAAAGCTCTCACCGCTTGAAATATTGTACTCGTCACCCACATTCTGTGCACTAACTGCCACATTGACGGTCCCAGGGTTTAGACTACCCACAAACCTAGCTCGTGGTATTACAGCCGTAGATGCTGTTATAAAATTCAAGCCATTTGTACTAACCGCGGTACCCGCAGGTACAGTTACTGTACTTTCAGTGGTCTCACGATTGTATAAAGTGATTGTACCAGTTGCTTTTGTACCGATATCTTTTTTACCTGTGGCGTTAAAGTCTGTCGAGAATGTTTTTTTGACTTGTTGAACTGTTGGTTGCAGGATTTTTTCGTCTATATCAGTTGTACCGTTTACGTTCAAACCTATCGGCGCATTCACATCTTCGGTTGTTGTTTTGGCTTTTATGTTAACTGTGGCGTGGGGTGCAAACCAAATTGCCCAGATCAAAAATATGATGAACAATACGCCAGCTGCGATAGCTAGGAATAATTTCTTGCGAAAGATATCAAAATTAGGAATATTTGGACCAGTTTTTTTGGATTTGGATTTTTTAGGGCCTTTTGGTTTGGCTGCTGCTGGGATATCCTCGGGCATTTCTATGTCATCTTCTGGATCAGCAATAGCTGGATCTGCGGTCTTTTCTAGTTCGCCAACCGGCATATCGTCGCCGTTAATAATGTCGTCTGCTTCATCTTCTTCGACTGGTGCTGCGACTTCGGCTACCTCTGGTTTTGACTGCAGATTCTTTGCAACTGGCATAGTCACGCCTGCAGCGAGTGCGCTCAGAGCTTTGTTAGTGGTGATCAGTACAATTCGTTTGTCAGAAGAGTTAGCTGATTTTTGTAGCAGCTTTAGGTTGACCGCACTCTGAAGTACGCCAACCCTCTTTGGCGGCACCAATGCGATAATCTTTTCCTTCGATGCTTTGACCTTGTCAATGATCGAAGTTATATCGTCTTCGGTATCAATATAAATAACGTCTTTTTTCATATGCGTAGGATTCGGTTTAGCTTATCCTTTACTGTATCTGTTTCGCTTGTACCTACCATCGTATCATATCCAACACGCAGCAGTCCCATGGCGGTAATCAGTGTGTGGTCAACAATTTTACCGGTCTTGTCGTTGATACCATCGATGTTTTCTGGACTAATGTGATGGACGGTTGGCTTTTTGGTAAATGGTAGATCTTTGTGCCATTCGCTAGCGTTCAGAGCCTTGACTAGTTTTTTTAGCGAGCTACCACCACCACATAGTAGGATCTTGTTTGGTAGGTGATCGACAGAGTCAAATTCGCCTAGCGCTAGCTCGACACCACCTATCCAAACCTCTAGCGTTCGATCTAATGCTCGGTTGACCTCTTCGGCAACATTTTCGCGGATATTTGGGTCGTCAACGTTAATCTTTAATTTCTCGGCATCGTCATAGCTGAGGTCTAGTTCAGTTGCGATAGTCCGCGTAAAGCTGCGTCCACCGATACCGAACATTTTGGTACCTTCGACACCACCATCGTTGATCACGGCAATATCAGTTGTACCACCACCTACATCAGTTAAAATTGCCGAAAAAGTACTGCCGGCATCGTTACCCAGTACTGACCTAGCAACGGCGAATGGTTCAGCGGCGACAGCAATCAAATCTAAATCTAGCTCGGCAGCGGTTCGTTCTAGCGCGCCAATGTGGACCATAGGCGCAAATGCTGTATATATCTGAATCGAGACGTCTTTTCCCTGAAAGCCGATTGGGTTGGTGATTTTGTAGCCATCAATATGGATACCAACAATAGCCGAGTTGACTAGTTTAACTTCGACATCAGCATTGCCTGTCTCAAAGGCAACCAGTTTTTGGGCTTTGACTTGGGCGCGCTCTTGGACTTTTTCGATAATATATTCCATTTCGGCAATATCCAGCTCTTTGTCTGGGTGCGGACGCTTGTAGCGAATGGTGTTTGTGGTGCCTTTAACTAGCTCGCCGGCGATACCGATCACTACTGATCGGGCTTGTACGCCGGCTTCGTCTTCGGCCTCGGACAGAGCTTCTTCACAGGCTCGTACCACTCCACCGATATCTGATATGGCGCCCGAGTGCATGTCGCTAACATCTTGGCGAGCCCTACCAACCCCGACAACGTTCATTTCATCCCCGTCTATGCGAGCAATCAATGCCTTTGCAAATTCGGTACCAATATCAAGCGCAACGATATGGTTGACACTGTCAGAATCGTTGCTGCGATGAAAGCTTTTCTTTATTTTACTTAGTGCCATTTATAGATCAATTATATAACAAAGGTGCTTATGGTGGAACTACTTTAGTACTGCCTTGATTCGGCGGACACCGGCAGAGCTAGCTTCCTCTTTGGCGATCTTGAATCTTTTGCCACCCTCACTCAGTTGACCGGTGTGATCAACGTGTGGACCACCACATATTTCTATACTGTATGGCTCTTCGTTGTCAGCTTTCATTGTGTAAACTTTTACAGTATCGCCATATTTGTCGCCAAATGCGCCCTTTGCGCCATTTTTGAACGCTTCGTCCGTTGGATATTCGGCAAAGCTGACTGTTAGGTCTTTTTCTATCTGTTCGTTGACGATTTTTTCGACTTCGTCCAGTTGTTCGCGAGTGACTTTGCCGTCGTTACTGAAATCAAAACGTGTTCGCTCGGCAGTGACATTGGAACCACGCTGTAATACATGATCGCCCAATACTCGGCGAAGGGCTTCGTACATTAGGTGTGTTGCGGTGTGGAGCTTTTTAGTTTCATCAGAATGATCAGCGAGGCCACCTTTGAATACACCCTTTATCGCTGTTTGCGATCGAGTACGTTGCATAAACATCTCATGATCAAATTCATTTTTCCAATTTTCATCCAGTTTTATATTTCTCTTTGCAGCTTCTTCTTGGGATAGCTCAAGAGGGAATCCATAAGTATCATAAAGTTTAAATAGTTCCGGTCCATATACAATTGATTTTAATTCTGGAACTGGATCCCCTGTGTTATACATTCCCGAGGTTTTAACGCTCATCATTCTGTCAAATTCCCTAAGACCTTTACGTAAAGTCTGCCGAAACGCTTTTTCTTCTTTTACTAAAGTTTCAATAATTTTCTCGCGATTTTCAGCCACTTCTGGAAAATCATCGTGGTATAGGTCGGCAATAACTGGCACGATTTCTTGTAAAAAGTTTTGCTCGATGCCTAGGTCGTGTGCTTTGACCATTGCACGACGGATCAGGCGTCGCATGACATAACCTTGCTCTTTGTTGCTGGGTGTAACGCCGTCGACGGCTAGAAACGTTGCACCGCGCAAGTGATCTGCAATTACACGCATACTGACAGTGTGATCGTCATACTTTTTGCCAGATAATTGTTCTAGCTTCTCGATGATTGGCCATAACAAGCTGATCTTGAAAACATCTGGACTATCGATAGCTGCAGCTGCAATTCGTTCTAGGCCTCCCCCAAAATCAACGTTCTTTTTCTCTAACGGCTCAAAACCATTTTCTGTTCGGCGATATTCCATAAATACTTGGTTGCCGATTTCCATAAAGCGCCCGCTGTCGCTGGCTGGATGTGGCTGACCAAAACCTTCTGCGTGATTATCTGGACCAAAGTCATAAAACACTTCGCTGTCTGGGCCGCACGGATCACCGATCGGCGTGGTGTCTAGCCCGCCGTTGCGCGACCACCAGTTTTCGCCATCATCATAGAAAAATATTCGGCCATTTCCCATACCTTTTTCGTGACCCTCAGCGGCACTGCCAATTGATACTACTTCAGAACCGACATCACGAGATTCAAATAACTCTTTCCATACATTTGCCGATTCATCATCGCGCGCAATCCCATGTTGTTCACTGCCTATAAAACACGTGACATATAGCTTGCTAGGGTCTAGGCCAACAACGTCTACTAAAAATTCAAAAAACCAAGTGATCTGCTCGCGTTTGCCATAATCGCCCAAACTCCAGTTGCCCAACATTTCAAAGAAAGTTGTGTGACTATTGTCACCGACTTCCTCGACATCCTGCCCACGAAAACACGTTTGACTGTCGACCAGGCGCACACCATCGGGGTGATCTTCGCCCAGCAAATATGGAATGAGAGGTTGCATGCCAGAACCCGTGAATAGCGTCGTCGGGTCGTCATGCAAAAACAAACTGGCACGAGGAATAGCTTTGTGGTTTTTTGCCACAAAAAAATCTATATATTTTTTACGTATTTCCTGAGCTGTCATTGCGACTATTATAGCAACTTATAGATGATGTTTGAAACAATAGTGAATAAATTGTAGAATATACTCATGGTAACATTCGCAACCGAGACAAAACCTGAAAAATTAGATATTGAAACTAGGTTAACGCCAGAGGAGTTGAGAGCTCGTCTGTGCTTGGCTGTTTTTAGTTTGCTAGATGAATACCCAGAACATGTATCTGGCACCGTCAGGCGTGCTCTAGAAATAGATATTGATCCATCAAACACTGCTGATGCTCACAAAAAAATGCTTCGAGTAGCTCAACTTATAGAAGAGCTGGTTGGTGAATTAGAGAATGAACTATCAACAGATGTGGTTAAGAAGATAAAATACACTCCACGAGAACCTTCAAACAACAATCTCAACACATAAAAAATACTTATATAGCAATGATAGCAGTTAACACTGGGGAATTCCGGAAGTCCACCAACCAGTATTGACGTTGATTCCTGACTTGCACGGAGCTTTTACTTCATAACCTTGAACATATATAGCATAGCTATTGCTCGCAGCCGTTCCCCTCACATAGTTATATACTTTGCCAGATGCAGGATATTGAGGATCACGAGGAATAGCTTTTATATAAGTTGGAACTAGCGCTCCAGACAAGTTATCAATAGGATTACCTACATTATCTGTACCAGCAACAGGGTAATACCCGTAATCTACACTATACTGTTCGATGGCGACCTTTAGAGCCCTTAGGTCACTAGTTCTATCCGCATCTCTAGCTCTGGATTGTATACCGTTATATCCAATAATGACCAGTGCCGCCAAAATACCAATAATCACAACAACAATTAATAATTCGACAATCGTGAAACCTTTTTGAGAGTCTTTGCCCACCTTTTGCATAAGCTCAGTATATCACCAATGATTACTAGCAAATAGGTTAATGAATTATTCCACCGCCCAGAACAACTTCGCGTTCATACAAAACGGCAGATTGCCCAGATGCTATTGCGCGCTGTGGTTCGCTAAGTATCAATTTAAACTCATGAATTTCTGCATCAATCAATGGTGCACGGTGACGCATACGAACTTGTAACTTTTTTCCCTCAAGAGGTTGTTCGTTGATCCAGTGTAGATCAGAGAGCTCAACTTCCTTGCGCCATAACTCTTTGTTATTTAGGTCCTGCGTTACATACACTTCGTTTTTTCCAATGTCTTTGCCGACTACATAATAGGGAAGTCCACCGCCAATATTTAGCCCATGACGCTGGCCCAGTGTAAGGAAAATTGCCCCATCATGCTGCCCGACTGATTGGTTGGTTTGTATATCTATTATTTCGCCAGTTTTGGAATCGACGTACTGACTCAGAAATTCGCGTATACCTACTGATCCAACGAAGCATATCCCCATGCTTTCCTTTTTGCTAGCTGTGAACAAGTTTCGCTTTTCAGCTTCAACTCGCACTTGTGATTTTTTCATGCCTCCTAGTGGAAATAGAGTTTTTTTTAAAGCTTCGTGTGTGACGCGATACAAAAAATATGTTTGATCTTTGTTATCATCAACTGCGCGTTTCAACACACCGTCTTCTACTACAGCATAATGACCAGTCGCGATCATATCCGCACCGTCCTCGATCGCTGCATCCAGAAATAGTTTGAACTTAACCTCTTGGTTACACATGATATCTGGGTTTGGCGTACGGCCTGTCTTGTACTCATCTATCATATAGTCCACAACTTTTTGTTTGTACTCTTTTTGAAAATCAAACACCTTGAAATCAATACCTAGCTGCACCGCCACACGTTTGGCATCTGCTAAATCGTCAGCCCACGGACATTTCATACCCGGTAGATCTTGTGTCCAATTTTTCATATAAACACCTGTAACATCGTAGCCTTGCTCGACCAACAATGCAGCGGTTAAACTACTATCAACACCACCACTCATACCTACATAGACTTTAGCCGCTGACATAAAATCCGATAATTTTGACTAGTTCTCCTGTCGCCAGCCACCAACCAGCAGGCGTCAGGTACCAGTTTTTTGTCCATTGTTTGTCATTTGCAACGGGGTGATTAACGACTATCATGCTGTCGCCGGCACGTTTTTGAAATTCCAAGCTAGCGCGTTTTTGATGATATGCAGATGTGACCAGAATAATCCTTTTTAAATCGTTACCCGAAATCAAAGCTTGTGTATTGCTGGCATTTTCTTGGGTGTTGACTGATGATTCCTCGATCATGATATTGCTTTCGGGTATGTCATAAAAAACTGCTTGTTTTTTCATAATTTCAGCATTACTAGGACCACTCTTGTCTTGTGCGGCACCTGAAAAAATCAATTTGTTTGCCCAACCATTTTTATACAGTTTAATAGCCTCGGCTGTGCGAGCTTCGGTATCGCCACCACTGATAGCTACTATTGCATCCGCACTGTGACATTTATCGTTCAGACTAGCATTGTCTGGTTTATCACCACACCGTTGCAAATCATTTGGACCTAGATAATAGGGAAGTATCAAAAAGAATAATACGGAAAAAACCAATACTATAGCTCCTAGGTATTGTACTGATTGAAATTTATTAGATCTTTGCGCCACGACCATACTCCTGATTGATTGCTGCAACTATTATTTTAGCAGCTATTTTAATCTGGTCGCTAGTTGTTTGGCGACCAAAAGAAAACCGCAACGAGCCATCTATTAGCTCTGGGTCAAGCCCTAGCGCAGTTAGTACATGTGATCGTGTGTCTTTGTTGGCTGCACAGGCAGATCCTGTTGCAACTAGTACATTCTCGCTCTCGAGCTTGAACAGTACCCTCTCGGCGTCTAGTCCAGACAGTGCAACAGTCAAAATGTGCGGGGCATAGTACCTTTGATCACCTACGATTTCTAGTTTTTCAAAATTAGCAGTCAAAATATTCAATAATTCTAGCCGCAATTTCCGCAATCGTTCAGATTCTGATTTACGCTTTCCGTCTGCAATTTCTAGAGCTTTTTCTAGGCCTATAATACCGGCAACATTTTCAGTTCCAGATCGCAGTCCCCTTTCCTGCCCTCCCCCGATAATAACTGGTTGCAGATTCACGTGGCTGGCTGCGTACAAAATGCCCATTTGTTTTGGGCCGTATATTTTTGCACCATTTAGCGTCATCATATCAACGCCGAGGCGCGAAACATGTATATCTGTAATACCTACAGCCTGTGACGCGTCGGTATGTAGATAGATTGGGGTTTTGTTACCAGATTTTTCTCGCTGCAGCCTCTCTGCACTAACCAGCTGACTGATCGCTTGCAAATCCTGCAGTACGCCTATTTCGTTATTGACCAGACCAATACTGATTACAGTTGTTGACGGAGTGATTGCTGATTTTATATTCGCAGTACTTACCTTACCTTTGTGATCGACTGGCACTATTGTATGTTCATGTTTTTTTGCGGTTTCTAGAACCGCAGCATGCTCAATAGCAGCAGCAACAACATGACCCTGCCCGGCAAATGCTAGATTGATGGACTCTGTGGCACCAGCCGTAAAAATAATTTCACTGGTGCGTGAACCAATTATCTTTGCTATATTATGTCTAGCTTCCTCGATATCACTTCTGACTTTGCGCGCTGGTTGATACGGAGCTGACGGATTATAGAAAAAATCTGTTAAATATGGTTGCATAGCAGCTAGGACAAAGCTGTCTAGCGGTGTGGCAGCAGCATAGTCTAAATAGATTGGTTGATTAGCCATGATGGCCAACCAAGCCTGGTTCGGCTGTTAGCAATTCACCAGTACGGGGGTCTCTTTTGTATATTTCGCGCATCACCCTCTCGTGGTACATTCTGGTTGCAACTCCTAAATTCATGAGCTCCTGGCCTTTTAGGAAATTATAATTTTTGCCGCCATCTTCAACCTTTAAAATACCATTTGGGTGAACTTCGTAACGAACAGTTTGGCTTTTCACTTTGCCATTTTCATCGCGCCATTGTTCGTGCCATACCCATGTATCGTTATCTAAACAGAAAAAGTCACGCGTGCGACCTTTTGGTATTTCGCCGAATAAAGTTTTGCCAATTTCAGACTCGAGCTTGATCAACTGACGATCAGTCAGCTCTTTTAGGGGGCGTGTAACTTTTTGTTCTGGGCGATTTGGTTGATCACCGACCAGTAAACTCATTGCTTGTTGTAGGATTGTTGGCATGTGATCAATAATAGTTTCTTTAGTAGTTATGCGTCAAGAAACGGGTATTTGTTATAGAGCTGGTAATGTTAGCTATATCGTCTCTGACCTGAATCTCGTTTACACGATCAATAACATCGCGAGTAACTTCGTAACGCATACTAGTGCCCGCTGTTTGACTGTCCAGTTCAGACACATTATATCTTTCGCTGCGTTTGCTTGTCTCGAAATCAACTGACAATGAATCAGTTACATTTGTGTTACTTTCGAAACTTTTGTGTGGGTGGGTGGTTTTAAACATTAAAAAACGCCTCCATGCGTAATATTTGTTGATATTTTTTGCGTTTTTTGAGGCTGTTTGTGTTGTTATTAAATTTAAATTTGAAAAAGATTTGTCGCGTTATGAGTTGTCTGAAGCGCTAGCTCGTCAACAGAGGTTGACCGCACGGTACTTAGGTACCTAGCTACTTCTCTCACAAACACAGGCTCATTTAATTTACCACGGTATGGTACAGGCGTCAAGTAAGGTGCATCTGTTTCTAATATTATCTTGTCCAGTGGTAGATTTTCATATAATTCCTTCTGCACTTCATCTTTCGTAAATGTGGCAATACCATTAATGCCTATATAAAATCCATGTTCGATAGCTCTGTCTGCGTTTTGCTGGGTATCAGTAAAACTATGCAATACGCCTCTTAGACCTGGAAACTTATCAACTATTGGCCAAAAATCATCAAACGCCTCGCGCACATGAAAAATAACTGGCAGATCATTGTCTTGTGCAATTTGCAGCTGCTGCTCGAACACATTCATCTGAGCTTGACGGTCGCTATGCCCATAAAAGTAATCTAGTCCTATCTCTCCGATCGCCACCACTTTATTGCTGCTAACTAGCTCTTTCAAGCCATCAATACCATGCTTGGATTCATGGGGATGAACACCTACACTAGCAAATATTCCGTCGTGTCCACCCGCAAACTCTGTCGCTAGTTTCGAATCGGCGACATCAGTACCAACGCATATCAGTTTCTCGACCCCGGACTGCAAGGCATTTTGATATACCTGTTCGCTATCTAGCTTGTAGTCAGCAGAGTGAATATGACAGTGAGTGTCTATTAATTGCATATGTAGCCTCTATCAGGTGCGTTCTGTCGCTTTGCTGTGATTGTGAATTTTTGGGAACAAAACTGATTCTGGTAATTTTACTAGGCCAGATGCGAAAACCTCATTAATAGTTTTGGCAGTGTTAGGCAAAAACGGAGTCAGTAAATCAGCAATTTGCAGCAAGCTGCCGCTAGCGTAGGCCAAAATCTGATCTAGGTGTTCCTTTTCCTCGGGGCTTTGCTCGGCTGCTTTGGCAACTTGCCATGGTTTTACATTTTCGATATAGACATTTAGCTCGCGAACCATATTCCAGACTTCGTCTAGCGCACGGTTAAATTTTAGCTCGTTCATATAATCTCGGTACTGTTTGATGTCGTGTTCTGGTTTCGGATGGTCACCTATAACACCACTCTGATAGCGGTTGATCATACTGCCAACTCGCTGGATCAAATTGCCCAGCTCGTTGGCTAGCTCGTTGTTATATGCATCCTCGAACTTTTCCCATGTGAAATCACCATCGTCCAGAGTCGGAATATGACGCGAGAAATAATATCGAAACACATCCAGCCCATAACTATCGATGATTTCATTTGGATCAATAACATTACCCACTGTTTTGCTGATTTTTTTGCCATCAACATTTATAAATCCGTGCACTAATAATTTCTTTGGCAATGGCAACTCTAACGCAATCAAAATTGCAGGCCATATAGCTGCATGGAATCGCAAAATATCTTTGCCTAGTACCTGGACTTCAGCTGGCCAAAAATCTTTCCAGACTTCTTTGTCTGGATAGCCAATAACACTAAGATAATTCGGTAGTGCATCTATCCATACATAAATCACTTGATCGGGATCGTTTGGAACTGGTACACCCCAGCTCAGGCTCTTTTTTGGACGCGAAACACTGACGTCTTTTAGTCCGCTATCGATCAAATTTAAAATTTCTTTTTGACGAAATTCTGGTTCGATGATCATCCTTTTGTTTTCGATGGCTTCTTTGATTTGTGGACCAAACTGACTGAGCTTGAAATAATAGTTTTCTTCGGATAATTTCTCGTACGGAGTTTGATGGTCGGGACATGTACCGTTTGTTTCAGTAACTTCCTTTTCAGTAAAGAATGCCTCGTGACCAACACAGTACCAACCTTCATACTTTCCCTTGTAAATATATGGCTGCAATTTATGCCAAATATGTTGGATTGACTGTTCATGATGTGGATCGGTTGTACGCACAAAATCGGTATAGTTTGCGCCCAGTTTTTTCATCAAATCAGCAAAGGCTTTGTATTGTTGATCTGCGTATTGCTGTGGTGCGATGTTTTGCTCTAGTGCTTTTGCGGCTATTTTGTTGCCATGTTCGTCTGTACCGGCTGAAAATCGTAGTAATCTGTCGGGATATAGTTGCTTTTGGTAGCGAGCCCAGATATCAGCGTACAAATAATCCATAGCATTGCCAATATGAGGCTTGGCGTTCACATATGGAATCGCAGTTGTAACGTATAAGTTTTTTCCCATTATCATTCATTTTATCACGATGACAACTGTTAAGCGACAACTAAATAGCCATTCATGCTTGTGCTTATGTTGTCATTTACGTTATGATTGATGCAGTATGCATAGGCGTGGGTTTACTATCGTTGAGCTGTTGATCGTTGTTGTGATCATCGGTATATTGGCAGCTATTGTAGTGGTTGCTTATAACGGTATACAAAATCAAGCGCGAACCGCCAAAATACAATCTGATAAAAAAGAATTAATGAAAGCAATAGTTTCAGCTCGCCAAGCAACTGGCAGAACTCTAATAGAGATTACAGGCAATACTTGGACATCAGACGCATGTTACTCTCAGCCAACTGGAACTGATTTGGCTGCGCTGCCAGATACTGACACGTGTTGGACAACGTATTTGCAGGCGCTAGATGATATATCTATTGCTAGTGAGTCTAATGTTCGTAACTTGGTGGATCCATGGGGTAGACCATATTATATTGACGAAAACGAAGGGGAGGATCCATTAAGTCCATGCCAAGAAGATATAATAGCAGCGCATTCATATCCATTTGAAAATTATGGCAGCAATCTGAATGTACAATTTGTACCACTCAGCCTGCCAGAATCAATCTGCTAGAGTATCATAGCAACAATTGCAAAGCGTCCATTCGGACTTGTGTGGTCTTTTAGATATTGGCTGTGTGAATAGTAATTATCATCTATTGTTGTGTCGATGTTTGATATATCAATATTTTGGCTGGTAATACCAGCCTTTTCTAATTGCTCTAATACAACCTGCTGCTGAGATTTGTTATCCATGGCGTGTAATGGATAGTTTTCTTTGCCCGCCGAGGGGCTAAGCCAAACTTTGATATCTGCCGGTTTTATACCTGATTTTTCAGACATATATTGCACTGATTTGTATGCGCCATTTTGCTGCAAGTTGTGACGACCTAGATGTGACACCATCAGAACCTTTTTGCTAGGTTCGTACAATACGGCTCCAACGCAATCAGCTAGTGGCAAAAATAGTGCTATATTTGGCTCAGAAGTCATCAGCGCGTCATTTATATCTATGGATTTATCGGGCAAAATACCACTACCCATGTCGGCAGACGATACGACGCTGTAGCGAGTAAAGTCATCACGATCGTAGTTGATACGTACTAGTACTGTCTGATCTAGGCCAATACCGAGCTGAGATAGAAATTTTTGTCTATTTGAATCAACATCTTTTGCTATCTCGAAAGGCATATTTTCTTTTTTCATATTACCATCATCAATTGAAGATAAGCCGACAGCAATATCAGCTCCTAGCGAATTTGGTTGATCATTTTGTATCATTTTTTAGTTCCTGTGTTAAATTCCACCATTGCTGCAAGCTCAGGTTTTCGGCGCGTTGATTTTGGTCGATGTTGACCTTTTTTAGTATAGCGCTAATCTTATCCTTATCCATAGCTAGTCCAGCGCTCAGGCTAGAAATCAGTTTCTTTCGCTTTGCTGAAAATCCGGCTTTGACTACTCGAAAGAACTCTTTTTGATCAAAATTTTCGAATAAATCCTGTTTATGCGGTTCTAAAACTACAACTTGTGAATCAACTTTTGGAGCAGGCTCAAAAAAGTGCGCTGGCACTTTGTCGCCCAATCGTACGTCAGCAAACAGCTGCGCACTAACACTCAGAATACTATGCTTGCCACCTACAGCCGCTAGGCGCTCGGCAACTTCTTTTTGCACTAGCAGTACAACGACTTCGGGTTTATTATCTGCGGTCATCAACAGTTGGACTATCTTACTGGTGATATAGTACGGAACGTTTGCGACAACTTTGTAATTTGCGGGTAACTGATTTAAATCAAATGACAAAATGTCGCTGTGAATAACCTGCAGGTCTTTGCCCGGAAATTGACCTAGCAGTTTACTGGCCAAAGCTTCATCAAATTCAACTGCAATCACTGTCTTGGACTGGGATAATAAAATACTGGTTAGTGTACCTGGACCCGGACCTATCTCTAGTACTGTATCTTGGTCCGTTAGCTCAGCATGCTTGGCAATATGCAGTAGTATGTCACGGTTCTTTAGCCAATGCTGGCCGAGAGATTTGTCAGGCATTAGCGATAGATATCTTGGAGGCCCATTTTGTTTTTGCATGAAGGCCAAGGCTGCCAACCACGACGCTGATAAGTTTCCCAGGCCTTTTGATCTTGGACAGCAGGTGGCGCGGCGGCGGCGTTTGGATAACCTTGATACCCACCCCAAGTTCCTATATCAAACTGATACGCGCCATAATATCCACCTGATCGATTAATGCTGGTATAGCCACCTTCACAGCTACGAAGACGAGCAAGCGCTTCGGCAAAACTACCCGAGAAAGTACCCTTTGCGCCAACTACTTCAACCTGTTGTTGTGGAGCTTGTGTTTGTACGCTCTGTATTTCACGTCTGGCTACCTCGACACCATTCCTCATTTCGATTTCATATGTTACGACTTTTTTACCCAATATACCGGCTGTTTTGACCTGTTTATAGCCCAATGGTTGAGCTGGGTCTTGGATCTGTTGAACTGGAAACGCTATTGGCTCCTCTAGCGTTACTGTTTGCTTGCCATTGCGCCAAATCTCGACACGCATACCAGCGCTAATAGGTGTTGTTAATGGTACAGACACAGTGTCGTCTTTACCTAGCTTTATACCTTTTTCCTGTATCATACCAGCAACTGTAGAAGCTTGCGTACCCGTATCAACTGTTTTGCCGTATAGAACTAGTGTAAATCTAGTTGCACGGTCTATAGTCATTGTCAGCCCTGCACCATCGGAATCTAGAATATCCTTACTGCGAGTTAGTGTTGTTTTGTCCTCGTCATACAGTGGCAACCCTGCGTCTTTTGCTATCTGAGACGGCGTCTCATAGGCAGTCATAACTGATTTTTTAGTCGTACCATCAATAACCATAACGGGTTGTGCTCGGTAAACATTGACACGGTATACATTGGTGGTTATTTTAGTATCTAAAGTGGGTTCGACATTGTCATATGGACCGACTTTTATGTTGGCTTGTTTCAAAGCTTGGGCAACTGTTGTTTTGTGGGTGACGATACTAGTGTCGACACCGCCATGATGAATTTTGACTAGTTTTTCGGTAGGATCAGCAGCTTGTGCAGTTTTTAGTGAAAAAATACATAACACAACCAGCAAAGTCACTGCGAACATAGTCGCGAAACTCCACAGTCTCTTTTCTGATTTAACTAGTGTTAAGCTCATATATAATTATGTGAATCTACCAAAAGATTCAGCTTTCATTTTATCACAAATAACTGATGTCAGTAAAATTGTAATTACATTTTTTTTAGTTTGGCAAATGCCGCATTGAGTTTCTTTGTGCTACTGCCGAATTTTATGCTGATAGTCTGACCATCTATGGCAATAACTTTTCCTTTGCCGAACACATCATGACCTACGTCGTCACCAATATCCAATTCGATTGTTTCATCATCCATAACAACCCTGGGTTCATTGAAATTTGTCATTGGTGCGGATGTAGGAGCACTGGTGGCATCAATATCGCTGATAAATCGTGAGGGTGAATTATACAGTCGCGTTCCATACAGCAGGCGCGAGCTAGCAGCAATCAAAAATAATTCTTCGCGTGCCCGAGTCATACCAACATAGCATAGACGTCTTTCTTCTTCCATCTCAATCGCATCGTACAAGGCACGCGAGTGCGGAAATATCGATTCTTCCATGCCAGTCATGAATACAACTGGAAATTCTAGGCCCTTGGCTGCATGCAGGGTCATCAAGGTTACTTTGCTATCAGATTCATTAGTATCTGCGCTAGAGACCAGGGCGACTTCTTCCAAAAAACCGCTCAGTCCTAGGGATTCGTATTCACGTGCAACAGATATCAATTCCCGCACGTTCTCGGTCTTTTCTTCGCCCTTTATCGGTTCAGTGGTTTTTAGATATTCAAAATAGTTCAATCGATTAATCACCATTTCGATCAAATCAGGCAAACTTATTTTTTCAACCTGTTCGCTCAAACTTTTTAACAATCTACCAAAACTCGCCAAAGATTCCCTGGCTTTTGGCGTCAAGGTAGTACACATCTGGACCGATTGCAGACTATCTACCAGGCTGCCGTTCATAGTAGAGTGCCAAGCAAAGAAATTATCCAGCGACTTTGCACCAATGCCCCGCGCAGGCAAGTTGACTATACGATTGAAACTGGCTAGATCCGCTGGTTGATAGATTAATCGAAGATATGCGATGATGTCTTTTATCTCGGCACGATCATAAAAACGTACACCACCTACAATCTGATATGGAATATTGTAGCGAACGAATGCTTCCTCTAGACTACGACTCTGGGCATTTGTTCGGTACAATACCGCAAAATCATCATAACCTCGGGCACGAATACCAACGCTACTGGCAATGTGGCTGATGACTGATTCCGCTTCGTGTATCTCACTCTGTGCATGTATAACCTGGACTGGTTCTCCACCAGATTTTTCTGTCCATAATTTTTTATCACTACGCGAAGTGTTCTTTGTTATTACTGCATGCGCTGCATCCAATATAGCTTCTGTTGAGCGATAGTTTTGCTCGAGCTTGATGACTGTTGTACCAGGATAGTCACGTTCAAAATTAAGAATATTTGTATAATCAGCACCACGCCAGCTATAGATACTCTGCCAGTCGTCACCTACAACACAAATATTTTGATTTTCACCTAGCAGCAACTTGATCAATTTGTACTGAGACGAGTTAGTGTCTTGGTACTCGTCTATCAAAATATACTGAAAAACTTTTTGCCATTTGCTGCGTATTTCTGGAACTTCTGACAGCATTCGAACTGCCTCGCCTATCAAATCGTCAAAATCCAGGGCGGCTGCCTGGCGACGAATCGATTCATATTTCGGATAAACTAGTGCAGCGGTTTTTTGCATAGGTAGCTGAGCCACCGAGGCAAATTCCTCTGGTGAAACTAGATCGTTCTTTGCACTACTGATCAAACTAGCAATCGCCCGTGGCGCAAACTCTTTTTCGCTGAGATGTAGCTCTTTCATTGCAATCTTTACCGCACCCAGGCGATCTGATTCGTCAAAAATCACAAAATTCTTTGGTATCTTTATCTGCTCGCCGTCGAACCTGAGCAATCTAACGCAAATACTGTGGAATGTTCCCATCCACGGAAAGAATGTTCGGTCGGGTTCGTGTACGCCCAGCAGATGCGCCACTCGTTCACGCATTTCCTTGGCTGCTTTGTTAGTAAAGGTAACGGCTAGAATATTACTGGGTTGGATATTTTTTTCGCGCACCAAATATGCAACGCGGTGAGTTAGCGTTTTTGTTTTGCCCGATCCTGCTCCGGCCAGTATCAGCAGAGGTGCGTCTTTGTGCAATACGGCCTGTTTTTGAGCCGCATTCAAACCATGTGTAATGTCAGTCATTACTATTTATTATAGCATTAGGCCTTGGTCTTATAGCTGTGAAGTAAAGTAAAAAGCAGCAAATCCCAGACTGGCACCACCTAGTAAAATTCCCGTAGCAATAAATAGCCAACTAAACACTTTTTTAAATAAAGATTTTGGTTTTTTTGGTGCACTGACTGGTGCATTTTTGTGATGATCGGCATCAAATAGTGGGTGTGGAGTATGTAGCTCATGACTGCGATTTTCACGTTTGTATTGATCAGGAATTGATCCGCCTGCGGCAGTAGCTAGCAGTTGAGATACTTCGTCTTTGTGATCTTTTTTAGATTCTTTTTCATCCTTAGCTTTATCATTTTTATCATGATCCTTATCATCGTCTTTTTTGTCGTCTTCTTTTGATGATTCGTTAGATTCGTCTAGTGCAGGAATTGGCTCTTCGGCCTTTAGATTTTCTGGTGCCTCACCGGCCTCAATCGCAACCAAATCTTTGTCTAGTTCTGGTGGTAATTCTACTGGTGCGGGTGGAGCAACTGGCTCTTCTTCACCTTCTTTTGAATCTTTTTTGTCACCATCTTTGTTATCTTTATCATTCTTGTCATCTTTTTGATCTTCGGCTGGGGCATCGCCGGCAAATCCACCCAAAGGTCGTTTTTCAACTTTGGCATCATCTAAAAATGGAGATGGTTTTTTGTCATCATCTTTGTCGTCTTCCTTTTTAGGATCTGTTTCTTCGAACTTTATCTCTGGTTCGTCTTTCTTTTGATTAGGGCCTGGTATATTCGTACTGACACTGGCATCTGCTGCGTCGTCATTCTGAGATTCAAGATCTTGGCTTTTTATTGGATCAGGCCAATCATTTTTGGTTTCTTTATCGGCAGCAGCTGGTTTTTCGTCAGGCTTGATATCTGAACTGAGTGGCTGCAGCTTACCGTTTGTAGATGTCATCAGCGATGGGCTGTTGGCTTTTTTCATATCTGAGGAATCATGCTTCATATCCATGAATCTTCCAGCCCGGCGTGAAGGTAGGCTAGGTGTAGATGTAGTCTGAGGCTTTTCTATAGTTTCTGCTGCCTTTGGTGCAGGTATGGCTGGTTGGTCTTTTTTCTCGGCACTAGGGCTATCACCAACTAAAGAGTTCACGGCTTTGTCTAATTCGTCAAAATCTATATCACTCATGATTTCTTACCTTTCAATTGGTGAGCTTTGTCTATAATCGATGAAAATTGTTCTGCGTGCAAACTAGCGCCGCCGACCAGCAATCCATTGATGCCTTTTAGCGATAAATAATCGCTAGCATTATCACTATTTACACTACCACCATATAGCAGTTTGATGCTAGAGGCTATTTGTTTTCCGTACAATGATTCTATTTGATGTCGTATAGTTCTTTCGGCTAATTCTAGATCGCGAGGCAAGGCATTCTGACCCGTTCCAATTGCCCAAACAGGTTCATAGGCAATAACTACCTTGTCGATCTCATCACTAGCTACGTTGGCTAATCCACCACTGACTTGGTCGTGCAGGACATGTTTCGTTTCGTCATTAGCTCTTTCATCTGCAGTTTCACCAACGCACAAGATTGGCGTCAGTCCATTTCGCAGAATTGCTTGTACTTTGGAACGAACCTCTTTGTTTGTCTCGCCGAATATATGACGACGTTCGCTATGACCGACGATGACATAGTTAACTAGACCGCGCAGCTGAGTTGCTGATACTTCGCCTGTGAATGCACCTTCGTCGCGCCAATAGCAATTTTGTGCAGCCAGATCAAAACCATGTTTTTTAACCTGCAGACTGAGGGTTTGCAAGGCAATAGCAGTCGGCGCTAATACAACATCAACATCCCTGTGGGGTGAGATTTTGTTAGAAAGTTCATGCACATACAAACTAGCCTGGTGTACATTCAGGTTCATCTTCCAATTGCCAACTATTAGTGTCTTTGTCATGTACTGTACAGGATGCCCGTCTGCTTATGTTTACTTTACTCTATAGTACTACTATTTCATCAGTGCTTCAACGCCTGGAAGCTTTTTTCCGCTCATCAGTTCCAAGCTAGCGCCACCACCTGTCGAAACTAGTGAAAAACTTTTGCCTTTTTGCTTGTCCCAATCCAACACAAAATCTGCTGTGTCTCCGCCACCAATAATTGATGTAATATCTGGATTTTTAGCTAAATGCAGCGCCAGCCTGGCCGAACTATAGGCAAAATTCAGTATCTCGCAGTAGCCCAGAGGGCCATTCCATATAACCGTACCCTCGTGGCCTATTCGTTTTATGATTTCATCAACACTGTGGGTACCCATATCCAATATGATTTCACTAGCGTGAACTTTGTGCACATTGACTTCTTTTCGTGGCTGTTTCTTGTCTATCTTTTCGGCGACTGCAACATCTGTGGGTATGAACAAAAAATCATCAACTTTTTCTAGGCCAACCTTTTTTGCCACATCTAGATATATTTTATCTATTATTTTTGTTTCATCTGGATCGACTAGGCTTTTACCCACCGCCAGACCTTTGTATAGCAAGAAAGTATTTGCCATGGCTCCACCAATTACTATTTGATCGGCTTTTGCTATGAACTTATCGATCAGCTCTATCTTGTCGGCTATTTTTGCACCACCCAGCACCGCAGTCAGTGGTTTTTTAGGATGTTTCATGGCACCGTTGATAGATTGGTATTCGCGCTCGACCAACAGACCGCCCACACTAGGTAAAAACTGGGTGATTGCAGACGTACTGGCATGAGCTCGATGCACCACTCCGAAGCCATCCTGTACAAAATACCTGGCATGCGAATCACGAGCTAGCTGACGCGCAAAATGTTCATCGTTCGCCTCCTCTTGCTCATGAAAACGTAGGTTTTCTAGCAGTATTACTTCGCCCTCGGTCATTTTTTTGGTAGCGACTTTGACTTTGTCACCAACACAAGCTGGGACAAATTTGACTGGACTACCCAATAGTTTTTGCAGTCTGCCAGCAACCAATTTCAGGCTGAGTTTTTTATCAACACCCTTTGGACGCCCCATGTGCGATATTATAACAACTCGACAGCCGCGCTCTTTAACCAAATATTTGATTGTAGGTATCG
>CAYGDZ010000005.1:0-20962 GCA_964348805.1 uncultured Candidatus Saccharibacteria bacterium
GTGCTCTACCCCTGAGCTAAGATGGCAGAGGTATTGAAAGTACAGATACGATAATAGCTTGAAATAAGCTTTATTACAAGAGTTAAACGTGTTTATTTGCATAATGAAAGGTATGGTCGTATTATTAGTATTTGAGTATGGAAACACCAAAATGGCCGAATTTACGGGAACTTGTACAGTACAGTACTGCTACAGGTACGGATGTTGAAAGACACAGCAGAATAGATGATTGGTTTCAAAATTTAAGTCAAAACGATCAAGATTTACTAGTCGAGATATTAGAGCCATATTTTTACGGAGATAAATTACTAGAAGATATGCCAAACGTATCCGATGTACTACGTTATACAGATCCCGATAACCATTCACAAGCTACTATAGGCGGTAGAAAAGTAAAGAAGTGGCTAGATGAATTAACCAACGAAGAACTTGAGCAAGTACTAGAACATCTGGATAAATACCATAATTCTCATAGCGCAAAGGAAAGAACTTCTCTGTACTATTCATTGAGCGAGTACATATTTTCAGAACTAGGTTTGGTTATATCTTCTGAGAGACGATTAGGTAAATTAGCTAGTAGATCATTGGAGAATTTTGACAGACTAGGGCGCATTGAAAATGATATAACTCTTGATGAAAAAGTAATTATACGTGGTGATAGAAGTGAGAATTTAGCAGCAGAAACGTCTGTAGTACAAGGGAAAGTTACTCGTTTTGAAAGTCCTAAAAAAGACTACAGTTCACCGCCAATAATTATTATTGACAATAGTCGAGCTGCACCAGTACTCCCTATAATGCAAGGCGCATTTACTGCACGTTCAGGGAGAGAACACAGGTATTACGACGGTACATACCTAGTAGAAAAAGAGGCAATCGTGGCCTCTCTAGAAGCTAAATGTGAGTTGGCAAACAAGGTACACTACCCTATGGACAAAGAGCTGGAGAAGACTATCAGAAAAAGACATATTATGAAAATATTCAATACGTGTATTGATATATTATACGAGACTCCGAATAGCTTTGTACTGGAAAGTGATCAGATCGCAGATCTTTTTGAAAGACATGCTGACACAATTGAAACTATACTAAAAGAACAACTAAGCGAGATCTTTAGCAAGCAAGCAAAGGATAGAAATGGCTATAGCAAGAGGGAAACTGAAATATTTGCAAAGTATATATTTGCCTTAGATATAATAGATTACTTCTCTACATCACAACTTTATGAGGCTGCTTGATGCGTCGAGAAGTACCAGAAGGCAGTACCATCCGTGCAGCTCTTTCGTGAACTTTCATCGCCAATTCATGTCGGCCATCACGGTCGTAGGCATCGGCAAGTATTTTTAGGCTTTGTGGATTTTTCTCTAGTTTTACAGCGCTCTCTAGTGCTTCGATCATCTTTTTGTTGTCACCCAACTGTTCCTGGGTTTTAGCGTAGGCTACAAACCGTGATGCATGCTGATCGTCCATCTCTAGTGCTTGTTCAAAGGCTAAGGCTGCTTTGTCGTACCGCTGTGTTTCGTAATAGATTAGACCAACATTATGCAGACTACTAGCACTAGGCTCGAGACTCTGTGCAATTTCAAAACATTCAATTGCATCGTTATAGGCTTTTTGCTGCGCATACAAAATACCTAATCTGTTATAAGCATGCACATTTCGCTCATCAACGCGCAAAATAGTCAGCAGCGCTTTTTCAGCACGTAGATATTTCTTTTCACGCAGGGCGTCTTTTGCTATATCAAATATTCGGTCCAAACGACCAGATACTTTTTTTGGCAGATCTTCTGGTTCCGGAATCGAGCGTTGATAAAATACGATCCAGATACCCAGTGCAATTAATAGTAAAAATCCAAACATTAGCTACATTATACCAAATATACCGTGCGTACCCAATTATCTACTCGGTTTCGCTAACCAAATCCAATAGCGTGCTGGCGTACTCAGCTTGGCTCCAGGTCAGTGGGGCAACTGATATGTACTGACCGGTGTACGGATTTAGCTGTTCGGGCAGTACACCCGTATCCATCATATGGCTCTTTGTCCACATGATCAGAGCTAAGGCTTGATCATGTTGATCTGTTTCTAGATAATACTGAGCCAGCCACAAGCTAGTGATGAGCCATGGATTACCTGTAATATCATCGCTGACACGATAATATTCGTCATTTTGGTAGCGGGCTAGTCCTAACACATCGTCCTGCGGCATTTTAAGGGCGTTCTTCATTACTTCTATACTGGATTTGATTTCTGGTGCATCGTATGAATATAAACCGAACATAAAGGCGCCAAAGACTGCCGAACTATCTATGCGTTCGTCTTTTTGCATTTGGCCATCGCGTACCTTGATATTGCTGTAAAACGTATTGTTAGAGAGGTTTAACAAGTGCTTATGCGCATTAACCTGTATATCATCTGCACTAGCACGCCATCGCACAGCGCTCTCGCTGTCATTTGAGGCTTCTGCCAAGCTAGCAGCAGCCAACAGGGCAGCATAGACGGTAGAGGTTGTGTATGTACTGGTGACAAATCTTTCTTCCCACAGATCATAACTAGGTCGTGGCAAACCGGTTTTTGGATCAACATAACTGCTCAGAAAATCTGCCATTGGTTTAATCAAGCTATCATAAAAATCACGCAGCAGAAACTCACGCAGCAGTTTATTGTCTTTGTGAATGTCATAAAACTGAGCAAATACAAACAGTACAATCGCAGTTTCGTCCTCTTGAATAGGCGGTGCCTCGATACCATCGTCGTGTATATAACCATGCCAACTAGCACCTATTGATCCATCAGATTGGTATTTATGGTACAAATAACCCTTTGGATGTAATGCACGTCGGCAAAATTCAAAGAACTTCAGGGGTTCGTCTTTGTAGCCAATACGAATCAGCGGCCACAGTGCATAGGCTCCATCTCGCGGCCAGCAATAGCCATAGGCATCGCGCGAATGATGTAGCATCGTTGTATCTGTACTAGCTATCACGCCACCACGATGATCAATGTGCGATTTTACTAGTAATATACTCTGGATAAAGCTCTGTCGTAAATCTGCATCTAATTTCTGGGCAAAATGGCTTGCCGGACGCAACCACTCTCGCCACCATCGACTAGTAGCCAAGATCCGATTCAGTGCTGTATTCTCATCCTGTATTTTGTCATGTCGATCGATTGCATCACGAATACTGGTGCTGACAACTATCCAATAGTAAATACGGCTAGAGCTGTGTGCTGCAATCTCTAGGTCAAAGCCTAGTGTAGAGTCAACACGACCGTGTTCGACACTGTTATTTGCCAATATTCCGTCATCTGCATCGGCAAATGTCCCAGCATGACCCTCGATACCGAACAGGCCAACACTGTGTTGATCAAAGGCCCTGCCTGAACTATGATTACCGCCAATTACAAAAGCTCGCTGACCACGGTATGTCAAAATTGCCTGACTATCAGGTAGATATTGAATTGTATCGCCGTTACCAGCGCTATCACTAATATCAAACACCTGGTGCATAAACAGCTTTACCATGCGCTGCTGATCACGCAGGTTGATCACATGCACATTTCTGATGAAAGTGTCTTGCTCGGCATCGACACAATCGTCGAATTCCAGGCATATCCCTGCCTTTTCATTAGTAGCTCGGATAGATCCGACTAGACTAGAGTCGTGATAGGCATATTTGAACTGCCAATCTCCGTTATCTAACCAAGTAATATCGCCATCTACAAAAACGCCTATCCGGTGTCGTAGGTTTTTTGATGCTGCATGGTTCTCTTGACCAACATATGGGTAATAAAAGTCATGAACTTGACCATATAGGTTGATACCGACATGCAGTCGGCCATTGCTCAGAACTACAGGCCTAGCCATAGTTCCAACTACCTTTTTCGTGTTCGGATAATCTCCAGCGTACATCGCGTAGCACGTTCATAAAATACAAGAATGCGTCATACGGCGAGTCATAAGGGCTAAAATAAGCGTGAACATCACCATCACTAAACCATTTGGTACACATATAGTAGGCGTGGTCGCTAGTTTGTAGATTTCGCCAATCTGATATCAACCCATCATCACCAGTCTGTAGTATTCGTTCCTCTAACTCATAAAGATACCGCAAAGCTTCTTGCTGCATAGAGTTGCCCAACCAGGCAGTCAGATCACGCTCGGTATCGGCCCATGTAACAGTTTGTGGACAGTCGATAAAATCAACAGCAGTATTTTGTTCGATAGCTTCTGATACGGTGGCAAAACCATTGCCTTCACGTTCTAGCCATTTGCCAGGCAGGTGACGAAAGAACTCGAACACCCCGGTATCTTCCCACTGGTGCTCGCCAAATGTTTCGTAATCCATAAACAAGTTCACGATTGGCTGATCTTCGGTTGCAGCGTTTAGCCAATGTGTATATTTATCAGCTGTCAGTGGCCATTGTTCCCAACTTTTGTTGCTGAAACGAAAGGCAATATCATCTGATAGCTTGTAATTTTTTAGCAGAAGTCGAATATTGTCGGTGTAGCTAGGACGATAAACAAAGTTCGGGCTACGCCAACCTAAAATACCGTCCCAACCTTCGGCCAAGATACCCTTGTAGCCAGCCTTGTCCGCCCAGTTTGCTAGGTCGTTATTGTAGGCTAGCTCTGTGTTACGAAATACTGCAGGAGTTTGTCCGAACAGCTGTTGTATCTTTTCCCTGTGCAGCTCAACCTGTTTTTCAAATTCTGTGCGGCTATAGAAAAAGGCGAGTGAATGGTAATACGTTTCCGCTACAATCTCGACACGTCCAGTATCAGTTAGCTGTTTAAAGCTATTCAAAACGTCCTGGCCCCATTTTTCAGCTTGCTCTATCAACGTACCAGTAATACTCAGACTGAATCGAAATTCGGGGTGTTGATTCAATAGATCTAACAGCATTGCATTAGTTGGCAGATAGGACTTTTCGGCTACTTTGCGAAATACTTTTTCGTTATGTGACCCATCGTCCCAATTTGGGCTGTCAAAGTAGTTGTGATCATTTGCCGTTTCAAACACAGTGTACGGTCGCACACGTTGCGGTTGATGCACGTGCATGTAAAAGACTATCGAGCGTTTATTACTCATGCAGCCGCCCCTTCGCTGCGGTAGATATCATGTATGCGTTTTGCCACGTCGCGCCACGATATACGCGCATACTCTTGGCTAACATTATTTGCTAGCTCGCCTCTCAAGCTATCACTAGTAGCAATGCCAACCAGTTCGTCCGCAAAGCGATTCACATCCCAATAGTCAAATCGCATAACGTTATGTAAAACCTCACCAACACCAGCCTGTTTTGATATCAACAGGGCGCTATCGTGAGCCGCTGCCTCTAGCGCGGTTAGGCCGAAAGGTTCTGATACCGAGCTCATGACAAAGATATCGCCGATGCTGTAGGCATCACGCCAAGCTTGACCACGAACAAAACCAGTAAAGAACACCTTGTCAGATATCCCTAAATCACAGGCTAGTTCGATCAGTTCGTCCCGTTGTTCGCCGTCACCAGCAATCAAAAACAGTAACTTGTCGTACTTTTCGCTAGCCATAGCTGCACCGTGTAAAAAGTACTTTAATCCTTTTTGTATAGTTAAACGACCGATGTTTGTAACGACTTTGTAGCCTTCGCCGCGTAGGTAATCCAGGTAGGCGTAGGTACTCTGGTCATACATGTAAACACCTAATGATTCTGGATCGATAGTGTTATGCACGACCTCAACTTTTTCAGCTGGTATTCCATAACGTTTTACTATCAAGTTTTTGGTTATTTGACTAACGGCGATTATCCTATCAGCCATCATCAAACCTTCTTGTTCGATATCGTGAACCAATGGATTACCGTAAAATTCGCCAGAACGGTCGTACTCGGTTGCATGTACGTGAACTATCAGTGGTATCCCAGCCTCTCGCTTGGCAATCATACCGGCCTCCATCGTCAGCCAGTCGTGGGCGTGTATAACCTGAGGTTTAACGTCTTTGACTAACTGTTGTACATACTGACCATATTGTTGCTGCACCCCTCGTAGATCGTTCAAGTCAGCATGCGAGCAATCGTCTTTGTCTGTACAGCGGCAATTGTAGTACGCACCCATACCGTTGCGATGCAGGGGAGTCAGCTCAGTCGCCGCATGTATATTCAAAAAATCAATATCATGCTCGGCGCTATAAGGCAGCACGAAATCTATAGTCGCGCCCTCGAAGCTCAAAGCTTTGCTCATATGATAGCAAGCTACGCCGAGTCCGCCACTGTTGTGCGGTGGTAGCTCCCACCCTAGCATTAATATCCGCATAACTCTTTCGCCGCGAAGCTTTTTCCTCCGTTTTCGTGTTTGCTTTCAATTATAGCTCTCAGGGGCGGTGATTACAATGCTTAAGCTTACAAAAACTTGTACTTTAGCCAACTATTGTGTCGTTCAAAATAAAGCTAAAAGTTGAGCCATGGTTTAATCTGCTCTCTAGTTTGATTCGTGTACCTAGTTTGGCACATAATTTACCTGCAACATACAATCCTAAGCCTGTGCCGCCAGTTTCTCTAGTTCGATAATCTTCTGATCTATAAAACTTTTGAAATACTTTCTTTTGGTCAGTTTTACTAATTCCATGACCAGTATCTATTACCGAAAAGCTAACACCTTTTTCAACTCGGCGTATTTTCAACGTAACTGATCCTTTGCTAGTGTATTTGATAGCGTTTGTTATGAGATTTTGCAAGATCTCTTCGACATATAGCTTGCTAGTGCGCAGCTCGCCAATCTTGCCTGCAATGTCTAGATCCATTGTCAGACCAGCATTCTTTGCCTGCTGTACGTACTCTTGGTATATATTGTGGGCAAAATCATTCACATCTATACCTTCTTTTTCCAGCGCTACACCACGCTCGGCCCGGCTGAGAGCTGACAAGTCATTGATCATTTTTGCCAAATACAACACCTGTTCGTGCGCTTCACCCAAGCCCTTTATCATATCCTCGTTAGCCTTGTTCTTTTGCGCAAATAGCATCATGTTACTCAGGGTGCCTTCGGTAATAGTTATAGGGGTACGCAGTTCATGGCTGATGACACTTATGAACTCATCTCGTTCTTCCTCTAGTGATTTAACCTTTGTAATATCACGCAAAATTGCGATATAACCTTCCTTCGAAGCTCTGTCTTTACCGAAAGAGTTACGTATAGGTGCGCTAACGATATTTAGACGTATTTCTTCATTATCATCAAATCTATGCATGTAATCCTCGGTCTCTAACTGGCGATTTTTTGAAGAAACAACCTGGAACAAACTAGCCTGCGAAGCTTTGCTAGATGCTTTGCTGTCATATAGCTTTACGACGTCATCGATATTTTGGCCAGTTAGAGATTTGTTGGTGTCCAGCAGGTTCAGTGCGGCCGAGTTATACAGTTTTATGACACCTTTGTTATCAAAGCTAATAATCGCATCACTCAGACCGTTAATCAAGGCCTGCATACGGCTATACTGCAAGCTCTCACGCCGACGCGTGTTGATCAGCTTGTCGTGGTCTTTTGTCTGTGCGCGTGTTATTTCGACCAAGATCGTTGCACCCAACATGGCACAGGCAACAATTGTCAGATTATCCAGCAGGCGAGTTGCGCCGTATACCGGCCACAGCAAATAACTATCTAGAAGCGCAAATCCAATTAACAGCAACGTACTCCAGTAATATGCCCTGCGGTTAAAGTTTAAAAATGTAGCTACACTCAGAACAGTCCAAAATAACGTCACTAGATGAAATCCCATCACAAAAACTGTGAAGGTAAGTGCAACTAGATAAAATGCAACGTGCTGCATTGGCGGTTGTCTAAAACTGTCTGTTTGCCTGGCTGCGATTATCAGAATTGCTAACAAACACAGAGCAAACGCCGGCCAACTATATAACTCCGAACCTCTGACTAGGTTAAAGTGCACTAATATCCCATAAACCAAAATAATGACAGGTGTCATCCGTGCCAGCTTGTACATTACAGTATTTACCAACCGGTTATACTGGTTATTTGCCTCTAATTCTAGCTGCCCACTACTCATTAGTACTTATTATATATGAGGCGAGTGATTTTTTAGTATTTTCCGATGACTTTTGTACTGCGAGTCACAAATGCCTACCTGATCCCAAAAATCTGCACTGTGATTTAGATGTTGCGTATGTACGAGCTCATGAATGATCACGTAATCAATTAGTTCAAAAGGTAGCTTCATTAATGCAATATTTAAACTAATTGTTCCGTCACTATTACAGCTCCCCCAGCGACTCTTGGCATGAGAGAATCGTAGCTTTTCGTAGCGAAAGCCATGTTTTTCAGCGATATACTGTACTCGTCTGGGGAGATATGCCTTTGCCTCAGCTTTTAGGGCCTTTATTACCAACGCGCGTATCTCGGACTGCACGTTTTCGTCCATCAGATCGTCTGACTCGTTCACATTCACATTGATATGCGGCTTTTTGTAACTGACACTAATGGGTGCAGTAGAATATGTAATGTTCAGTGCATGTGATTTACCGATTGTTTCGCTACTGCTGTAGTGGGTGCGATATTGTTGCACCATTTGCGTTAGCTCTTGGCGTGATTTTTTGACCAAGTTTTTGATGAAATACATTGGTGTAAACAATGGTGCCGACACTTTGATATCACCAGCTGGTGTCACGCCCAGCCGCACATAACGACTAGAGCGTCCCCGAGACACAATAACTTTGCCCAAAATCTGATCATTAAAACTTGGCATATTGTCTATGTACCTATCTGATGATTACGTTACGGCGCGGAGCACTGGCATCGGGCGAGCGATCTGGATGATTTACGATCGTCCTAGCAGCTTGTTCGCGTGGTGTTACTAGCTTTTTCAGGACAACTTTGGCTTGGGTAGGGTAGGTGTGTTTGCCACTGATAACTACACTTGGTTCGTTCGTTGCTGGTGCGCTGAATCGTTTGGCTAGTTGGTCGTATTGCTGTGATGACAGTGAATTGTTATATTGATCGTCTTTGCGTCTGTTTGAGCGCTTCATGCTGCGGTATTTAGCTGTATTTTGATCTGTTTGCACCCATACTAACAGTGTGTCGTAACTACTAGCTGAAGCTTTCTTGCGCAGGGCCGCACGTTGAGTTTTAGCAAAACCACCACCGTCTACAATGAATGTTTTGCCTGTTTTTAGCAGCTCGTCTATTTCAATTTCTGCGATAGCGGCTAGTGTGGATTCCTCGCTCTTGTCATAGTTAGCTTGTGGGTACAATACGTGACGCAAACGATCATATGACACAACTGGTGCGCTAAAGGTTTCCGAGAACTGGCGTGCAAAAAAACTTTTGCCACTACCTGGGGAGCCGATGACAATTAATACGAGTGGTTTGGACAAACTTAGCGATTTCATATGTTTTATAGTATACCATTTTTTCAAACTTTCAGAACCACTAACTGATCAGTTCTGGTATAATCAATATTGCGATTAAAGGGGCATCGTATATCGGCTAATACATCGGTCTCCAAAACCGAAAAGCGTGGTTCGATTCCACGTGCCCCTGCCAAAATAACATAGTCACCTTAGGTGGCTGTTTTATTTTGAGCTAAGTATAAGGATTCAATAATACCAGCCTAGTTTAATTTATCTTGCTTTGCTAAAGCCATGTGAACAATTTTATCCATAAAATCATTAAAATCTGTTTGACCGGTTTCCGGGTCATTTAACAAAACATCATAATGCCATTTTAAGCCATCACAATGGGCTATGATGTCACTTTCAGGTATCATCAGGACCTTGCGCATACCAGTAATAGAAACTGGCTCAGGCTTTAGCGAGCTTATTACTCTTCGTTTTTCGTACATTTGTGTTATTTGCAGAGGGAATATGTCCTCTCTGCTAATGTGTAGGGAATTGCCCGTCTTACTAACTGCTACACGCGACTTTAGAGATTCGTCTTCTGGTCTAAAATTATTTATCAAGATACTGCTGTCTTCAGGATATGTGGGAACCCCTAATGAATAGGTGCCGTCACCAAGATTCTGGATTTCTATAGCTGATCTAAGGAGATTCATTAGTATATTATAACATCATCTGTATACTATGCATAGAATATTCACACTGGACAAATCGAATCTTGTGCTATAATGAGAATATCTTTAAACAGGAGGGACGCGCTGTGAAAGATGACGAGATGGTTAACGAAAATACACCACTTGTGCGACCTTCTGATCTTTTTTATCGGCAGTATCAGTTCATACTGAAACCAACGCGCCAGCTGGGCAAGTCTGCAACCAAGGCTTTTATGAATCTTGGGTCTTTAATACAGAAAAATTCTGCCCTAAATTCTGTCGAGCAATTATTTGTCAAAAATGCGATAGAACTAGGTCATAGATCAGCAAAATCTACAGAAAAAGTAGAAAAAATGCAAAAACTCAACAAAATAGTTGAGAAATCTAACGAGGTACTAGCCAGCGCAAAGGCTGTCTTTCCTTTCGACCTATTTCCAGACACGGTAATCCTAGACAGGACAAAAGTTACTATCGTAAAGCGAGGATTCTTTTGGTCAGCAGAGACTATCAGTATACGAATAGAAGATATTTTGAACGTAACAACGGGAGTAGGCCCGTTCTTTGGTTCACTAACTGTTTCTAGCCGTGTCATGAGCTCGGTCGACCATTTTAAAATAGATTACTTTTGGCGTAGCGATGCTATTCATCTAAAACACATTATCCAAGGCTATGTCATAGCTCACCATAACAAAATAGACGTTAATCATCTATCAAAAGATGACATGGTGACAACTTTGTCCGAGCTAGGTCACGACGCACGAGCCTAGTATCGCTTTAGCACCGGGTAGCAGATGTTACGGCCCTTCCAGTCAACTCGTCCACGCTTGTACTGATAAAAGCTCGTTACTATCAGCGCTATCTCTTGGATAGCTAGAATAGGCATAACAAACGCAGCCAGAACTAACATTGCAGTGTCTTTTGCAGTATTGATTTTCTTTACGTAGCGAAAGTACATCAGATAAACAAGGCTCGACATAAAGTAAACAACCAGCGCCAGAACATGCGTTTCGCGTATATATCCGCTGCCTGGTCCTGTACTGGCCAATGCGTCGATCAGGATGACCATTGGCAGTACGAACATAACAAAATGAATCAGGATTACAACCAACCCGACAATATAACTTTTTTTCAGCGTTGGGTACCACAGTCTAATAGAAGTATCTACCTGAGATTGCCAGTGCTTAGCGTAACTAATCTGCATCACGCTGTTAGCTATCAAAAAATGATAGACATCCCTCAACACAAAGTGTGCGGCCAGTCGGTTTTCTATATCAATATTGTTTTTGTGGGCATCAAATTGATCACCAACCTTGTCAGCACGGATCGCCCACAGACTAGTTGCAACTGGTACGTTAAACCGTAAGGGCGTTGCTACCTGCCAAAAGTAACGCAAAGGTGCCAAAATCGCACTAATTGCAAAGCTGTCTTCACGACGAGGTAGAACAGAGGCCATACTGAGTTTTTTTAGCCGCATATAACCAATCAACTGTGAAATACTTTCAACACCAATCCTAGTATCAACACTCATGAAAACTAAATAATCTCCTTTGGCTTGGTCTAACAACGCCTTGTACGCATTGTTTTTGCCTAGCCAGCCATCGCTAGGGGCCTCACCTTTGATAAAACGAACACCGTCGTGCGCAAACCCACGTATGATCTGTGATGTTTGATCCTGAGAGCAATCATCTAGAACAATTATTTCTAGTTTTGGATAGTCGCTACCAATTGCAGCAGACAAGCAATCCGCCAATGCGTGTGTTTCATTTCTGGCTGGTATACACAAACTAACTGTTGGTGTGTCATCTAGATTCGTAATCTTTTGCAAATTTTTTGCTGATATCTGATAGCGACGAGCAGAGATCAGTATCTGCACTAGTAAAATCCCTAATACTAGGAAAGATACCGCCAACAGAGCATTTAACAGACTGGTCATATGATAGATAGTACCATAACGCTTACGCTGAGTGATCTAAATGTGTATACTTTATATAGAATGAGGGGACTATAGAAGTGGGGAAAAAGGTAATTGCAAATGTTTAGTATCAAGCGATTTGCCCTGAGGTCTTTTGCCTATGTATTGTCTCTAGCAATTATCCTAACTTTGTTTATTTTCTTGGCGTTTACAGTGACCAATCTGGTTTTCGGTAGCTATTTCATATCGCTCAACCAACAAATATATTACGTCTTGACTGCGCTAGTGGTCGCCCTATTGTATGGACCAATCAAAAAGTTCATTGACGTTGGCACGAACAGACTATTCTTTCAGCAAAGCTATAATGTACACGATGCTATAGAAAAAATCAGCAGCTTTTCAACCCGCAGTGTAGATGCAAGCACCATACAGCGACATAGCCTGTCGGTGCTAGACGAAACAATCCGTCCCGAATATGCCAGCTTCATCGTTTTCGACAGTAGTAGTAATCTAAAACTAACTACGCATATAGGTAATGCAACTACAAAAACTTTACAAAACAGTGAGCTGCTGTCTAATATTTCCAAGATCAAACAAAAGGTTACATTTGCCGATGAAGCCAGAGGTTCACGCAATCATATGCGCCAGTACTTTGAACTATCTAGAATCGGTATAATTGTGCGTCTGTCTACTAATAACAAATCTATTGGCTACTTAGTTCTGGGTCACAAAAAGAACGGGCGCAGCTATAACCAACAAGACCAACAACTGCTAACCCTAGCTGCAAACGATCTAGCACTGGCTTTGCAAAATGCCCTAGCTTTCCAAGAGATCCAAGAGTTCAACGCAACACTACAGGCGCGTGTGACCAAAGCAACAGCAGCCTTGAAGCGTACAAATGAAAAATTAGTGGCGCTGGATGACACAAAAGACGAGTTTATATCTATGGCCTCGCATCAACTGCGTACACCACTGACTAGTGTCAAAGGCTACATTTCGATGATGTTAGAGGGTGACCTGGGTAAAATCAACGATACACAGCGAAAAGCGCTAGAAGAAGCCTTCAACAGTTCTCAGCGTATGGTTTTTTTGATATCAGATTTTCTGAACATCTCACGTATTAGAACAGGAAAATTCATTATGGAAAAAAGCGATACTGACCTGAACAAGATTGTTCTAGAAGAAATTGCCCAGCTGCGTGACATGGCTGGTCTGCGAGATCAAACAATCAACTACAAACCGCCCAAAAACTTTCCAATTGTTCAGCTAGATGCAACAAAAACACGGCAGGTTATGATGAATTTTATTGACAATGCAATATTCTATACGCCCAAAAATGGCACAATTGATATTACGCTAGAACAAACTGACACGGAAATCATATTCCAGGTAACCGATAGTGGTATAGGTGTGCCCAAAAATGTTCAACACAGATTATTTACAAAGTTCTTTCGTGCTGAAAACGCCCGCAATGCTCGTCCTGATGGGACGGGCCTAGGCTTGTTCATGGGTCAAAAAATTATAGATTCCCAGGGTGGCAAAATGATATTTAACAGTATCGAGAACCAGGGCAGTACCTTTGGGTTTCGTTTTCCACGAAAAATCATTAGCAAGATTGACCAAAAAGCTACATAGTAGTAATCTAAAATAGGTATAAATCGAGGGGAAATAAAAATGGAAGCACAGACAGGGACTATTGACCTAGAGCGTACGGACGAGCCGGAATTTACTTTGGCCGGTGCCGCAACTGGGACTATCATCAAGCGACCAGGCCAAATGAGCTTGGAAGACTTAGATACCGATAGTAACCAAACAGCGCTTGACATCTAGAGGTGTTATTCGTTACACTGTACTTGACAGTCTGCTTAGCAGACTCTTTTTAATTGGAAGAGGTAAATATAGTGGCAACAACTGTAAAGAGAATCAAACTAGATAGCAAAAAGAGTGGTAAGAAAACAACCACTACTAAATCTGCTGAAAAAACACCGAAAAATAAACCTCGACGCAAGGTATACAACCCATTTACCGCATTTGTAGGTTACGTCAAAGGCTCATGGGATGAACTGCGCCAAGTTCGCTGGCCAGACCGTCGTGCCACGTGGGGTATGACACTAGCTGTTATCGGTTTTACACTGTTCTTCTCTGTAATTATATTGCTGCTAGACAGCCTATTCCAAATACTATTTAAAGATCTATTGCTGAGATAACGAAAGGATAACGAAACTAATATGAGCTCAAACAAACGATACGACTCGACCCGACAGTGGTACACTATCCACACATATGCTGGATACGAGGAAAAGGTAGCCGAAAGTATCAAACAACGAATCGACAGCGTCGACATGGCTGACAAGATTTTTGACGTGCTAGTACCAAAAGAAAAGCAAATCGAAATCAAAAACGGCAAACGTAAAGTCGTGGAAAAAAAGATTTTCCAAGGTTACGTGCTAGTTGAAATGAAATTATCTGAGGACGCATGGTATATCGTACGTAACACGCCTGGTGTCACTGGCTTCGTTGGTAGCGGTATCGACCCAACCCCAGTTCCAGAACGCGATATTGCCCGTATCAAAAAACGTATGGGCGTCGAAGATCCAAAACACCACATCGACTTTACCGAAGGCGAAGTTGTCAGCATTATTGACGGCCCATTCAAAGGCTTTGATGGCACAATCGACGAAATCGACCCAACAAAAGGCAAGATCAAAGTCCTAGTCAGCATGTTCGGCCGTGACACACCTGTCGAGCTAGACGCTCTGCAGGTCAAAAAGGTCTAGACCAATACTTGTACCCAATCAGTTAATATGGTACTATTGATCAGTTACGCACTCGATATATACTAAGAATCGAGTAAAAAGAAAGGAAGCCAAAGGGAAAAGAGCAGCCTAAGCATCGGATTCATTCCGTGCATGGCGCGATTGAGTTGAACCGTAGGTTTGTCTTATAAGCCCGAAGGCACATTGTATGGCAAAGAAAGTTATTGGTAATTTAAAACTGCGCATCCCAGCTGGACGCGCGACTGCAGGTCCTCCTGTAGGTTCAACCCTAGGTCAATGGGGTCTAAATATGATGGATTTTATAAATCCGTTTAATGACGCTACAAAAGAATTGCAAGGTAAAGATGTTATCGTACACATCGCTGTATATGACGACCGCAGTTTCACCTGGAAGAGCCTCGGCCGCCCAGTTGACGACCTAATCCGTGAAAAGATTGGTATTCAAAAGGGTTCAGGCAAACCACACAGTGAAAAAGTGGGTAAGATCACTCGCGCACAGCTAGAAGAGATCTATGAGGAAAAGAAAGATACCCTAAACGCAATTGATGTAGACGGCGGGGTTAAAGTCATCGCTGGAACAGCACGCAGTATGGGTGTCGAGGTAGAGGGATAATGAGTGCAGAATTAATGGCTATGCAGGCAGCTCAAGTTGTCGAAAAAAACGAGGGAAGACATGAAACTCTTTCACCGCAAGATAGAGCACAGCAGATTGCTATAGATGCATTAGAAGCAGCCTTTACGAGAGACAAACAACTAGAGATGTCGATAGATAATCTAAACGCCCCACATTAAATGAAATACGTGGGAGGCCAACAACGCCGCTAGTACCACGAAAGGAGTCACAACAATGGCAAAGAAAGCCGAACTATTAGAACAAGCAAGCAAACTAAAGCTTGATGTAAATTCAAAGAGCACAATCGCAGAGATCGCAGCTGCAATTGCAGCTGCTGACGCACCTGTTGAGGAATCAACTGTAAAAGAAGGTATTGCCAAAGCTGGAAAGAGGTCTGAGAAGGCAATCAAGGAAAATGAAGAGAAAATCGAGAAAGAAGCTCGTAAAGAATCTGGTGATACGACTCCAAAAGATCCCGAAGCTGTAGAAAAGAAAAAAGGTCCAATCCCAATTGCACGTCCAACTATCGAACGTCGTGGCAAAAAGTACCAAGAAGTTGCCAAACTAGTTGAAAAAGACAAATTATACCCACTAGCCGAAGCATTAGAACTAGCTAGCAAAACTAACCCAGCTAAGTTCGACGCATCTGTCGAGATCCACGTACGTCTAGGTGTTGACCCACGTCAAGCCGATCAAAACATTCGCTCAACTGTCAGCTTGCCACACGGAACTGGCAAAACTATCCGTGTTGCCGTATTCGCACCAGCTGATCAGCACGAAGCAGCTAAAAAGGCCGGTGCGGATGTAGTGGGCGAAGAAGATTTCCTGCAACAACTCGACAAAGAACAAATTGACTTTGATGTATTGATTTCGACTCCTCAGCTAATGCCAAAACTTGGTAAATACGCTCGAGTTCTAGGTCCACGTGGTCTAATGCCAAATCCAAAGAGCGGTACAGTTTCTGCAAACATTGCAGCAGCTGTCAAAGACGCCAAGACTGGCAAGATCGAATATCGTGTCGACAAACAAGCTATTGTACACGTTGCAGTTGGCAAAGTATCATTCGGCGCTAGCAAACTAAACGACAATGCAAAAGCTTTCATGGATAGCTTGCAGGCACAAAAGCCAGCTAGTATCAAAGGCACCTACATCAACACTGTTACTGTCACCACGACCCAAGGTCCTGGTATTAAAGTACAGATTTAGAAGTTGTCAAAACAGCGATAACAAAGTGCTGTGTAACGCAGCGTTCCATCATCTGGCAAAATACTATTAGAACTCCTCGGAATTGGCTTATCTTTTGCATCTGTCACAGATGTGAACCTAGCATCCAATGCGCTACAGTTGTCACAAACTGCAGTCTGTCTAATAATCTCATCTGGCTGGATTCTATACAGTTCTTTGACTGATTCCATAACATCGGCTTTGTAGTCGATATCCAGACCTGCCAAAATGAATACCTTTTTGTCACGATACTTTCTAATGAAATCAACGTCGCTAGCAGGGAACATATGAAATTCGTCTATAACAATAACTTCGTACTGATCGATATCAATTTTACTGATTCTATCTATTTTTTGGGCATCCTGTGACAATCCACTACGAGACTGTAAAAGTTCGTCGCGCACATTTAAGGTTGGCTGAATGTATAACACCTTCTTTTTAGCAACTTCATATGGACGTGAGCGAGCAATCAGCGTGAGTGTTTTACCGCTTTTATTTGGTCCGAATATTGCAATTACTGACATGTTATACTGAATATATCATAGTAATGAGGTGGGAGATAGCTGAGTAACAACGTGCCAGAGCCAACTACTGATAAACTACCAAATCATTCAACTGGTGAAATTCCATACACCAGTGCAGAAGCCGCGATTTCACCAAACCTACTTCTACCTAGCTTAGAACATCTAAAGTATGACGAACTTTTTGACCTTTACCGTCAAAGTCCATTTGGCCTGCATCATGCAAAACAAACCCCACGCTACGCTCAACCTGACAAATATCAGTATGATCATTCACAAATCATTATAGATCTTGGTGCTGACGTAAAGCCTGTTGAGCACATGCAACACACGCATGACACTATTACTCAACCTTTTGTTATTGCTCAAGCACACGAGCTAACCCCGCGAGAAGTTGTGGTACTGCGATTAGGTACATTTTTCCATGATATGGGTGAGTGTACTTTCCATGAACTAGAAGACATTGGTGAACTTAATGGAGATACGCCATACGGAGAAAAAGTTGATGGTGAAGAAAGTAATGAGCAGCTTTTGCGTCGCTATATTGCAAACAAGCTATGGCCAGAAATACCAGACGATTTGTTGGATGAAATGGACGAGATGATCATGAATCCAGAGTCAAAACTTGGTCGTATGTTTAACAGTATCGAACGACTTGGCTATCTAGAAACTGGTCTGCAAGCCTCTAATGTTGTGGTTGATAACTATCATGGTGAATTAGCTACCGAGCTTGCGCAAAAAGATCCTTGGGCTCGGGATAGACTGCGGCAACTTTCACGACTGACTTTACATGTTGCTAACACCAACCCTCAACTACAAAAGCCTTTCCAGCAGCACTACAACATACTGACTGGACGTCGCGAAGACTACCCTCATATCGACAAACGTATGAGAGAAATAGACGAGTTCCTAGTACTTGAAGGTCACAAACGATTTGGTCGACTGCCAACTCTAATTGCAACAATCGAATCTATAGAACGATAAACTGTTTGGTATGACAAAAATATCTAGTATAATATCTAACTAGCAATGGGAGTATACAGCAACACAGAAATCAAGGCTGCTATTGATGAAGGTCATATTGTCAGCATTCCATACAATCCAGATCACGTCAGTGAAGCGAGTCTGGATATTACTTTGGGCTATTATTTTTACAAACAAGAATTTAGCGAAACTTCTCGAGTTTATAACCCTTTCGACAAAGAAGAAGTCGATCGGTATTTCAAGGGTCCTTTAAAGGCTACTACTCACAAACAGTGGGCAAAGGACAACAAGCATACTCTATTCACTAATATCCCCGAAGATCAACCAATTATCGTCCTGCGTCCTGGCGAGAGAATCCTAGCGCATACCCACGAATTCGTTGGTATCCGTCCAGAAGGTGGTGCTTGTGAAATCCGTTCTCGCAGCAGTTGGGGGAGAAATGGTGTCGCAGTCTGTTTTGACGCAGGTTGGATTGACCCAGGCTATATCAACCGCATTACGCTCGAAATCTATAACCTGAACAAACATGAATCTGTTGTATTGCCAGTCGGTGAACGTGTTGGTCAAATCATTTTTCATCACACAGGTGAAGTTGAAGGTGATTATAGCGATGGCCGTGGCGGCAAAAGTGGCAAGTATCAACACAGCGCAGATATAGATGAACTCATCAAAACCTGGTCTCCTGAACAAATGCTACCAAAAGCCTACAAAGACACTCGTACACTACCTGAAAAGATTGCAGGATTACCAAAGGGTACAGAATGAGACAGTACTTAGATCTACTAGACGATATCAAAACCAACGGCACCTTCAAAGGTGACCGTACCGGAACCGGCACAAAGAGTGTCTTCGGCCGTCAGCTTCGTTTTGATTTAGCAGAGGGCTTCCCGGCTGTTACAACCAAAAAACTATTCCTACGCGGTATTATTCACGAGCTCTTGTGGTTTTTGCAAGGCGATAGCAATATTGAATACCTTGTCAAAAATGATGTACATATATGGGATGAGTGGCCGTTTCGTGCATATCTGAAAGCTACTAAACAGAATGTCCCTGACTCGAACTCGGACGAGTGGCAAAAGGGTATCGAGGAGTTCCGTCAAAATATCAAAACTGATCCCAAATTTGCCAAAAAATATGGTGAGCTCGGTCCTGTATACGGCTATCAATGGCGTCACTGGCCAGATGGCAACGGTGGCGAAATTGACCAAATCACCGAAGTTATCGATACACTAAAAAACAATCCAAATTCACGTCGCATTATTGTTTCTGCTTGGAATGTTACTGATATCAAAGAAATGGCAAAAGCAGGACTGCCACCTTGCCACAGTTTGTTTCAATTTTACGTCGTAGACGGAAAACTGAGCTGTCAAATGTATCAACGTAGTGCCGATACGTTCCTGGGTGTACCATTTAATATTGCATCGTACGCACTGCTAACTATGATGGTTGCTCAAGTAGCTGGACTCAAACTCGGTGAGTTTATCCATACTTTTGGTGATGCGCATATTTATAGCAACCACTATGAACAAGTTGATATGCAACTATCACGAACACCAAAGAAGCTACCGATAATGAAGATCAACCCGGACGTAAAATCTATCTTTGACTTCACAATCGAAGACTTCACGCTCGAAGACTATGATCCCGACCCAGCTATCAAAGCCCCTATCGCCGTTTAGTGTAGGTAACGAAGGAATAATCAAACAGATTGGTTTCATCAGCCTCAAAGTCTTCTCGAGCTGTTTCAACCCACTCGTCTGATATAGTAGGAAAGAATACATCACCATTTGATTTCGTGTTTATTTCTGTTGCATAAATAGTATCAACGGTATTGAGGGTCAGTTCATAAATTTGCGCCCCACCGATAATACATACTTTGTCAGAATCAGCTTTTTCATACGCCTCGTTGATACTATTAACGACAATAGCTCCGTCGATCGTTACGTCCTGCTTAGTAACCACGATATTGGTACGATTAGGTAGTGGTTTTCCGATAGAATCATATGTTTTACGCCCCATAATCACAGTATTACCTGTAGTAAGTTCACGAAAATGTCTCATATCAGCAGGTAATTTACCAATCCAAGGTATATCACCATTTGCGCCAATCGCTCGATTTGTATCATATGCCACGACTATACATTTCATTCCTCCATAGTATCACTAGGCTCTAACGTGTTACAATTTTGCCTATGACACGTGGAAAATACATAGTTATCGAAGGCCATGATGGTACTGGTAAATCCCTGCAAGTTGAGCTACTGGAAAAACGTTTACAGCAGCAGGGTATCAAGACCGTCCAGATTCACGAGCCAGCTGGCGTACCAATTGCTGATGAACTACGTAAAATCATCAAAAATGGTGATCTACAACGTGATGGAACCACGAACCTACTACTGTTTACTGCAACTCGACGAGAATTATACTTGCAGACTATCGCTCCCAGTATCGAAAGCGGTGTATGGGTACTAGCTGCCCGCAGTTGGCTATCAACTATTGCTTATCAAGGGTATGGCGAAGGGTTAGATATCCAGAAAATTCACGCGATTACAAAGGAATTTACAGATCCTCAATATCTTAGTCCTGACTTTGCGTGCGTTCTCAGCTTAGAAAACGAAGAAGTACGAGCAAAACGCATAGAACAGCGTGGTGAGCTAGAAAATCCTGATGCCTTTGAGTCTCGTGGCGATGATTTTCAAAGTAAGGTCAAGCAGGGCTACCTAGATGTTGCAAACGAACATAACTTACCAATTATTGATGCTAGCCCAATCGCCGAGCAAGTCAGTGACGAAATTTGGCAACAAATTGTCAGTTTGACAGATTGAAACTCGTTTGATAAGATAGTTTGTGAACATTACCCGAAGACAGTAGCGGTCCCTAGGACTTAATCAGCT